>JALXEI010000230.1 GCA_027069645.1 Hyphomicrobiales bacterium | reverse complement strand
CCGTTTTAAAAAAAGGAGTTGGGGATAAATCTCCAACGCTGTGCACGCAGCACGCCTGTCTGGCAAAGACAAGCGGCATAGCCGCTTTTATACCGGGCCATGAGTTCATTTCCAGGGAGATTTGTATTATATCCGAAACATTGGACAGCACATTTTCCGCTCTGGCCCCTCCATTTGACAGTCAACGAAAGAACATCGGGACACCAACCCGAAAACGTTTTGCAACAAGTCAAATGTCAAACAGGAGCCGGACATGTCCAATCAGAATTCGAAACAGCGTCTTGTACTACTGTCAGCAATCCTTTCCGTTGGTCTGCTGGGCCATTCGGTGCTGGCAAATGCCGCAACCATGACCGAAAGCACACCTTCGCGCGTGGGAATGATCGTCAATACTCTGACACCTGAAAGCCGGAAAGCAGGTACGCAAGGCAGCGGCAATCTGGTCCGGCGTCTTGTCCGGTCGCAAGATGGTATCGGACTGCAAAATGTGCTCGTCAACCGCAAACACAGTCTTGACCTGGCCATCTTTTTCGAACCGGGAAAGGCCACAATTTCAAACAGGGCACGCAGCGTGCTTATGGATCTTGGACGGGCGCTCTCCTCTCCCCCTCTTGACAGGGCCACATGGCTGATCGCCGGTCACACAGATGCCAGCGGGGGGGCAAAACAAAACCGCCGCCTGTCGGAACAGCGCGCCCGACGGATAAAAGCATGGCTGGTCAGAAATTATAATATCAATCCGGACCGCCTGGCGATTGCCGGATATGGCGAGCAGTTTCCCGCCGACAGGGACAACCCCGAAGCGGCCATTAACCGGCGCATCGAGATCAGCCTGATCACGAGCGGTTATACCGTTCCCAAAAGACGATTTGCCCGACTGAATTCCACCCGTGTCCGCTCAAACGCCTTCAGGGTCGCCGGCGATTTTCGGGCCGGTGCCCGCCGGTTCGCTCCGACACGGTTTGCAAGATATAATGATCGCCGTTTTGACGACTACAATTCGGATATCTTCAATCCGCCAACCATCACCGGCATATTTGCCACAGCAAGAACCGGAAACACGGTATGTGACAGTTTCGAGGGCGTACTGACAGATCCGCGGCCGCTGCATATGGAGCTGGATGACTATGATGCACGCACTCCGGCAACCTGCCCTGTTGCAGAGGAATTTCCTCCCTCTTTGAAGGATACCGGGTTTGGTTCCTTTTCGCCGGAAGACGACAATGAATTGCTGAAATAGGGCCTCTCTCCCCTTTTCAGCCCGGGCGCTCCTGACGGTTCTCATCATCATCTGCCAGTCAGGATGCGCCCCCCCTGCCCCTCCCGCCTCGCAAGGAGGGGCAGGGACCGCTTTTTTGAGCGTTTCTCATACACAAATCGCTCTGGCCATTCCACCTGTCTGTCAGACGGGCCGAAACAGTTCGGCCGATAAAAAAAATCAGCAGGAGAAACTCAAATGAACCGTTCAGTATTTACCCGCAAACTCAAATTTGCAGCCCTTGCCGCCCTTGGCCTTGCCGCCAGCGCCATCAGTGCTGTACCCGCCGCCTCGGCGTCATCCTATTCCAATGCCGCTGCCATAAACCGGATTATCAACGGCCTTGACCCTGCCGGCTGGTCCTACAAGGGCGGATATGCCGGTCGCCATCACAGCGGTTCCCGGTACGGCTATTACGGAAAAAGCCATCACGGTTATTACGGTTATGGCCATCAGCCGCTCTATTCGGGAACATATTCCTATGAATATGCCGCCCCCTATGTCTATGAGAATGACTATTCCGACCTTGACGAAAGCGTCTACAATCGCACCCTGAACCTGTCCGTATGGTTTGCCACCGGCTCGGCACGTATCACCTGGCGGGCAAAAAGAACGCTCGACAATCTTGGTTATGCCCTGACATCTCCCCGGCTGGCCGATGCCGTTTACCGGATTGCCGGTCATACCGATGCCAGAGGTGATCGCCATGCCAACCGTATTCTCTCGATAAAGCGCGCCCGGGCTGTCAAACGCTATCTCGTGCAAAAGTTCGATATCGATCCGCGCCGTCTGATCGCTGTCGGATTTGGGGAAGACCGGTTAAAGGACAGCTATCGTCCCTCGTCTTCCGTCAATCGCCGCGTGGAAGTGACCCTGATTGCCAACTCCTATGCCGATCTGTCCGATGGACCTTACGGCACTCAACAGTAACGCACAATCACCGGTCCTGAAAATTGCGGGGACGTCCTGTCAGCAAGATGCCCCCGCTGGTAACCTCGATCATGGAAATCGGTTTAATCCGGTGATTTTCCTGTTGTAAAACATTGAACAAGAAGATTAAAATTGATTTTATTTGCAGATACTGTTCACGGGAAGGAAGAATAATGATGCAACAACGCACCGGACATCGTCTTTATGGCTGCATTTCAATGCCATTCCTTTTTGCGGCTCTCACAATTACTGTCCCCCTGTTTCTGCCCGAAACGTCCAGTGCACAGCAGAACAATGCGAAAATTTTCGGCGGTGAAATTCAAACAGGCAAAACCGAAAAAATGCCGACCGGCCGCTTTTACTATCCTGACCGGCTGCTGGTCACCTTCAAAAAGGGGGTCAACGCCTCCGGTGTCATTACCGGCATCATCCGGGAACGCAAGGAAAGCAGCGCCGGACAGGCCGACTTGCAGGTCAAACTGCACATGACCAACAAACAGTTTGGTCTCGTCAGCATTCAGCCGCCAAAAATCGAAAAGGAACTGTTTGGTACCCGTCCCGTTATGGTGCGCGAGGACCTGACGAAGGAAAACAGTTTGCAAACGGCTGTGCGCAGCGATGACTGGCTGCTGGCACGCCTGCGCGCCAGTGACGAGATTGCCGATGTGAGTCGCGACTATGTCCTGTTCGCCTATGACAGCTATACGGACAGCATTAACAATATCATTTCCGGACAACCGGAACTTCCCGGCGCCCGACCGACTACACCGGCCAAACCCAAGCATCCGCCCGCTGCAACAGCGCTTTACCCCAATGACAGCCTGTATAAGCTGCAATGGCATCTCAAACTTTATGGTGAACGCCAGACGGCCACAACATCGCCCGGCGCTTCGGGTTTCCCGCTGCTCTGGCGCTCGAAACCGACCAAAAATCCTCCGGTTATCGCTGTCATTGATACCGGCCTTTATTATGATCATGAGGATATAAAGGGCAATAAACGCATTTTGCCGGGTTTCGACTTCATTTCCAACCCCCGGACAGCCAAGGATGGTGACGGAATTGACAACGACCCCACCGATCCCGGCACCGGGTCCCCTGCCGGCACCTGCCCGGGCAGAGGGGTCCATCGCGATAGCTGGCACGGAACCCATGTCGCCGGACTGGCCGGGGCTGTGGGAAGCAATAATGGAAGGGGGACCACTGGCGGATCCTGGTATGCCCGGATTGTTCCCGTCCGGGTTCTCGGACGCTGTGACAGCGGCTCGAATTTTGATATCGCACGGGCAATGTTGTGGGCTGGCGGCATATCGCTCGCCGGCGTCCCTGATAATCTCAACCCGGCCAGTATCATCAATTTGAGCCTTGGCGGCACCGGTCCCTGCTCCGCTCTGATGCAAAATGTCATCGACGCTCTTGTCAGACGGGGCGTCACGATTGTGGTTGCCGCTGGCAACAGTGCCATTGATGCCCGAAAGGCCTTTCCGGCAGGATGCCGAAATGTCATTACCGTCGCTGCCGGAGATGCCAGAGGCCATATAGCGCCCTATTCCAATTTTGGTCCACGGGTCGATCTCATGGCGGCTGGCGGAAACCTGCGCCGCGACGACAATGGTGACCGCTTCGCCGATGGCTTGCTCTCGGCCTTCAAGGGCGGCTACAAGTTTTATCAGGGCACATCGCAAGCCACGCCGATGGTGGCCGCCGCTGCCGCTCTGATCAAAACGCGCCACCCGTCCTATGGCCCGAAGAAAATTCTGGAAGTTCTGAAAAAAACGGCCCGGCCCAGAACCAGGCAACAATGCCCCAAAGGCTGTGGTTCCGGACTGCTCAATCTCGCACCCCTCGCCGCGGAGAGCGCGGCACAGGCCGCAAACAGATATTGATCGACAGGAAACAGGAAACAGGAAACAGGAAACAGGAAACAGGAAACAGGAAACAGCTCTGGCGTTTCCATATTCGAGACACAACAACAAAACAGGAAAGGTCATGATATGAAAGGCGCCAAAACCGCAAACGCGCTTCGTACAGGACTGCTGATGGCGCTGATGGTATTGTCTGCAACCGCGTCACGCAGTACGGAAATGCCGCTGTTTTCGCCTGATGCCTATGGCAAAACTGTGCTGCCGCTTAACGAAAGCCTTGGCAGGGCAGCGGAGATCATTCGCAAACAGGGCAATATTTTTGAACCCCTGTCACAATTGCGCAAGGACGATCCGTTGCGCATGCGGGCCAGAGCCATAGGCCGACT
>JALXEI010000229.1 GCA_027069645.1 Hyphomicrobiales bacterium | reverse complement strand
AGTGTATTGCGCTGATCGGCCCGGTTGCGGTCGCGCAACAATTGATAGGTGTCGCGCCTTGCTGCACGAATATCTTTTATAATGGCCCCCAGTTTGGGAAGATAAACCTGGTCAATCTTGTCCATCACCAGTTCCTGGGCGTGAACCAGAAGCGCAAAAAGCGAGGCATGAATGGCGAAATAGCGCCGGGCTGCGGTGATATTTTCACCGTTCTGGTCCATCAGAATATTCAGCCGTGCATCAATCGCTCTGGCGGCTTCAAAAGCGGCAACAAGTTTCACGAGATCACCGCCAATAACACTGCCAAGCAATATATCGAGCTGGGCTTCACTGATTTCAACACCGCTTTTTTTCAGCCCGGAAGAGATCTGCTGTTTTATTTTGACGATTTCCTTTTTGTTGCTGTCAATGCGTGCCGTGAGATCAATGATTTCCGCGTCAATCGAGGCCACGGTATCGGTGACATAGCCGGGCATAAAGCCGTCTTCGGGGGCATCAAGCTGTTTTTCACGCAACAGGGCGATGCGGTGTTGCAATTCCCTGATCGTCTTGCGGCGCTTGCGCAGGGTTTTTTGCAAGGCAACAATAGGGACATCGGTCACGATCTCCAATGCCGAATCGAGCAGTCTGTTGACCTTTTCCTGACGGTCTTCGCGGGTTTCGATCCAGGGCGGGGTTATAATCGAAAACTCGTGTTTGCTGGGGAGTTTGCGGGCATCATGGCGGATGGCGGCGGCGTCTTTGAGAAGTTCATCAATGGCCGACAGCAGGCGTTTCGAGCGTTCATATTGCACATCACCGGTGCGCGGGTCGCTGTTTTGCGAAAGCTCTTTTTCCTTTTGCGCAACGGGGGTTTTGGCCGCAGAGAGGTCAAGCGGGAGCGTGCTGATTATCAGGGAACAGCATAGTGCAGAAAAAGTGGCTCCGATCAGGTTCTTCATTTTTGTGCTTTCCCCTGGCTATATGCTCCCTGGCAAAATATATTTGCTTCCCAGTCTTTGCGCTGTTTACGTTACAAATATGGCGGTATCCCGCTGTTGACCCGATTTTTGCTTCAATTCGGGTAACTGAAGCGGATATTCAATGCTTTTCAGGGTATTTCAGAGCTGTTTATGAGTTTACGGCCTAATGATTGTCGGTCGGTTTTCTGTACAAATCGTCGCAGTCTATATTAGTTATTGTGAATATTCCAATTTGTTGATATAAATCATAACAGGTCATCCCGGTTTGAGATTAGGATGACCCTGGTTGCTGGTTTTCCCAATGGATATGCCCGATCTGCCCTTTGTTCACAGGATAAATCGCAGATTTTCGAACCCATATCCTGCAGTCAGACTGCTTGACTAGCTTCCTCTCGCAAGCAGGTGCATTCAATTGCACCACAACTTCAAGCCCCGCCACCGGCGGGGCTTTTTTTTGCATTAACTCTGCTCCCCGGTCCATCCTTTTGCTACCCTCTCATCGTTCTCCGGCCTCCGAGTCGGGGCCCAGGGCAACAGGCTGTGCGCCGTCGTTCGTCCCGAAACCCTCCGCAACCCCCGTCGTGCGGCTCTGGATCCCGGCGCTCCGCTATCGCTCCGACCGGGAAGCATATTGGTTACAGGAAAAAAGTGGAGCCGGTTGGCCTCTATTGCGGGGGAGGGATCAGCAAAATAAAAAGGACGGGGAATTGCGGTACCCCGTCCTCTCTATGGATTTCATGCGCGGGTGGTAAATCACATACTATGCCACTACATGAACTTTTTACGTACAACGCCATAATGCCAGAGGCATTATTTTAACTGCACAACGCCTACATCGGTCAACAACACCATTACAACGAATAACGCTACAGACTGACAGGTACGGAATATGTTTTGACATACGCGAACGACACAAACGCACTACCGGATACAAATCGTCAAAACGACTGTTACGCCACTAACAACATGTACGCTCTACAAATTACAACAACGCGTTACCTGGGTTATCGGTGTGCACATCCGAAAACCTTGCGGCCAGGGAACAATGAATGCGGCGTTCTGTCCCGTAGCCAAATGTCGATTTATCGGGTTATACAGATTGTCAGTACATGACAATGACGCTTTACAAAATACGCTACGCTTCCCTGTCGACAGATTTATTGTAGAAATATTCCGACGAAGTACCAGTCAAAATCTCAAAAAATGTTCATTTAAGGGCGGTTTTCCGGGTTATCAACAGGACGCTGTGGATGATTGTCCGTTTTTGAAGGCGGCGGGGCGTTCGGGATGAGGTCCTTGTCATCATCCATGATAGCGCGCCAGGCATCACCATCCAGATCATCATACTGACCCGATTTTAACGTCCACATGAAAGCCATGAGACCAATGAATCCCAGCAGCAGGGCAAGAGGCAGCAGAACATAGACCGAATCCATTATTGCTCCTTTTCCGCAAGTCGTGCGCGCAAGGCGTTGAGTGTGACAATGATTGACGAACCGGACATGAACAGGGCGGCGAGAAGAGGGGTGACAATGCCGAGAATGGCGAGGGGAATGGCGATCGCGTTATACAGGGCCGCAAAATAGAAATTCTGAACAATAAGGGTTTTGGCCTTGCGGGAAACGCGCATGAGATCCAGAAGGGGCGTCAGACGATTGCCGACAAGGACAATATCGGCAGCCCCCTGAGTGATATCAAGGGCGCTGGCCGGGGCCACGGAGACGTTCGCCGCTTGCAGTGCTGCCGCATCATTGAGACCATCACCAATCATCATCACCCGATGCCCTTCGGCGCGCCGTTTTTCAATATGGGCTATCTTGTCACGCGGTTGAACCTCTGCCCGGAATGTTTTGATGCCCAGCGCCTTTGCCGTTTCAGCCACAGGCTGCTGTCTGTCGCCCGAAAGGATCTCGATCCTGTAACCCGATTTGATCAGGGCCTCGACAACAGAACGGGCATCCTGTTTGAGATCCTGATGAAACCGAAAACAGATAGCAGGCAGGTTATCACGGCGAAACCACAGTTCCGCAGAGCCGGTTCCGGTGCCATCCTCTTCGGTTTCTTTTTGGTCCGGCAGGCCGCAGAACCGGCGGCTGCCCAGTCGCAGTTGCTGGCCATTCAGTTCACCCTTTACACCTTCCCCTGCGATTTCTTCCACACTGGCGAGGGGCGGGGTCTTGCGTGCATAAGCAGCAAGGGTACGCGCCAGAATATGGTGACTGGAACGCGCCAGCCTCGCAGCGTCATGCAAATCCTCATCGGTAATTTCATCCCGGTTGGCAATCGCCGGATCGGGTTCCGTGAGCGTACCGGTCTTGTCAAACACGATGATATCGGCGACCGCAGCCCGTTCGAGCGCATCCCCGGCATTGACCAGAAGGCCCTTGCGAAACAGCGTCCCTGTCGCCACGACCTGAACAACCGGTACGGCCAGCCCGAGAGCACAGGGGCAGGTAATAATGAGGACAGCAATGGCTGCCAGCATCGAGGCCTGCCAGTCAAAGCCGGCAAGCAGCCAGCCTGCGAGGGTGAGCAGGGCGACGAGATGGACAACGGGGGCATAAAGGGAGGCGGCCTTGTCGGCAAGGCGCACATAGGCGCCGCGTTTCTCCATCGCCTTGTCAATCAGGACACCAATCTCGGCAAGCAGTGTATTGTCTCCGGCTGCTGAAGCCTCGACCAGCAGAGGTCCGGTCATATTCAGCGTACCGGCATAAACCCTGTCACCGGTCCCGTTTGCAGCCGGGGTTGTTTCACCGGTGATGAGGCTGGTATCAATTTCACTCCGGCCCTCGACAATGATACCGTCAACGCCAATGCGCTGACCGGCCGGAACAATGATTTTGTTGCCGGGTTCGACAAGAGATACAGGTGTTTCCTCGGTGTCGTTATTGTCAAGCAGGCGGGTCACGGTCGGCTTTTGCAGCGCCAGCAGATTTTGCCCGAGGTCGCGCGTGCGATTGCGTGCCCGCATGTCAAGATAGCGGCCGATCAGCAGGAAGAACAGCAGCATGACAGCAGAATCAAAATAGGTGTCCTGCTGATGGTTGACGGTTTGTACCAGGGACATCAGAACGGCGAGAATAACAGCGAGAGAAATCGGCACATCCATATTGAGGTGGCGCGTCCGCAGAGCAGCTATGGCGCTGTGAAAAAAAGGCTGACCGGAATAGGCGACAGCGGGAAGGGCAATGATGGCCGACAGCCAGTGAAACAGGTCGCGGGTTGTTTCCAGCATGCCGGAACTCTCGCCCGCCCAGACCGCAACGGACATCATCATGATATTGGCAGAGGCAAATCCGGCAACGGCCACAGCACGCAACAGATGTTTTTCGGCCCGGGACTGTCGCAAGGTCTCCTCGTTCAACTCATAGGGACGCCCCTTGTAGCCAAGACTGTCCAGTTTTCCGAGTACGGCCTCAAGGTTCACCGCGGTTCCTTCGCCCTCAACGACCAGACGATGCTTGGTATAGTTG
>JALXEI010000228.1 GCA_027069645.1 Hyphomicrobiales bacterium | reverse complement strand
AATCAACGGCAAACGCGAACGCATCAAGGTGCTGCGCTCTACCCTTGACGAGGGTGAAGGCCCGGCCGGGCAATTGCTCGATGACCGTCTTCTGGTCGCCTGCGAACAGGGGGCCGTGCGCCTGCTGCAACTGCAACGCGCCGGAAAACGCCCGACCAACACCGAAGATTTCCTGCGCGGCGCGAAACTCCCCGCCGGACAAATTCTTGACTGACACCGGTTCACCAACCCACTCTCCGGACAAGCGACAGCGCCGATCCGGGGTCCTGTGTGTTGGGAATCTGCTATAGTCTTGTTTGCGGGAAGGAGATCGCAGGGATCCTGGTCCGAAAAGACCGCCCCCTGGCAGGGCAATCGCATGAAATGCTCACCCATACAATACAGCGTTGGGGGCGTTTCTCCCAACCGGTTGGTATGACTTGTCATCCCCGCGCAGGCAGGGAGGTAGATTTACATTTGAAGTGCACAAAATTGCGTATTTTTCATGCAATTGCCCTTGTCCCCCGGCGCGGCGCTGTCGCGTGTCCGGTGAGCAGGAGGGAGCAGAAACCGGGAAAAATACAAAGGTCAGGCTTTTTGTGGACCGGTATGGGTTGTTTTTTCCCTATGGTATTCTGCCAGGCGCGCAGGGCTCGCGCGAGCTAGTGGCGGGTCACATATTCACACGCAAGCGCACTTTCCAGCAACTGATCTCTCATACCGTTGGTCTCGGCCACAGTTGAAGCTGTATCCTTTGCGGCAAGCGCGTTGCGAAACCTCGATTTGGAAATGGGCGCACTCGCAGACCACAAACCGTCAAAAGCCATGTGAGCCAGGCGAACCGCATCACCGCCCTGCTCTTCAAACAGATCAAGAGAAACGCGCACATCCGAAGAGCGGCGCATGACATCGCCCGACCAGCAATGACCGGTTCCAAGAACCAGCTGTTCATGGGCATCAAGAAGAGCCGGATTGCGCGCCCAGCGAATGGTCGCCTCAAGACAATGCTCTCCATTATGCCTTGCAGCCATCTCGGCGAATCCGGCAAACACGGAAGAAGGTTCAATACCGGCAAAAATAACCTGCAACTCGATTCCAAGAGCCCCGAAACGGTCGGCATGACGACGCACTGCATCTGCCACCGGGCTGTCAGGCGCACGGGCCACCAGCGTCACCGCCAGATCCTCTTTCGCCACCCCCTCAAGAGCCTCGATTTCATTGAAGTATGAGATAAAAAAATCGTCGAAACGCCTGATCGTTTCGCGCCGGTGAATTTCGGCTTTCGATGAAAATTCTGACAGCAAACCCATTGCGGCGTCCCTCGTCTCAAATTCGGAAAAAAGAAGCTGGCGACAATATTCAAAACCCCTTGCCGCTTTCATTATTCCAATTTGCGCCTGTTCGGTTAAGAAAGCTTTTAACGCTCCTGCTTTTTTTGAAAATCCGAAAATAATTACACTTAAGAACTTGATTTTACGTATAATTATTATACGGAATTTTATTCTGACGATCGCCTATTTCTCTTTTGGTGTTGGGCTGAATCGCCTCGCAAGATTACGGGCTTTCAGCTCCTCGGAAGCTTCATCAAATGCCGCATTATCGCCTGCTAGGCTGGCTGGCATTTCTCCAAACTCGACATTGTCAACCTCGGAAGGCAGATCGTCATCAATGGCAGGTGTCGGTGGCGTTGCGACAAGTGGTCTGTCGGCCGGATCCTGAGACGAATCACCGGGCCCGAGAACGACCGGATCGGTAAAAACCGCCTTTTTTTCTTCCGGCTGCCCGGTAACGACATTGCTCGCACGCTCTTCGGCGGTATGCGCAGATGCAGCAGCCAGGCCCCGCCCCTCTTCGCTTCCCCGGTCAAGATTCTGCACCCGATTGCGCAGACTCTCCCTGACATTGCCCAGTCGCGACAGGTCCTGCCTTCTCTGCTCGGGACTGTCTTCCGCAAGATCGACCGAAGGCACACCTTCGTCAATCTTCTCCGGTTCGCGGGGCAACAAGCTCTCTTCATTGACCCGACGGCGCGGTTCGCCGCCCTGCTCCCCCCCTGTCACAGGCTCACCGGCAACGAGAGGTTCATCCCTTGTTGCCACCAGGGGCTCCACTTCCAGATCGTCTTGTGAAGATCCGTCACCTGGCTGCATGCCAGTATCATCCGCCTGCGCGTTTTCTTCCAGTGCGGTCTCAAGAACGGGTTCCCGCTTTTCATCGGATGCCGGACGTTCGATAGCTGTCACCACGTCGGGTTTGTCCGGGGCTGACGCGTGTTCGTCGGCACGACCACCGGATTTTGACGAAAACACAGCACCGAGTTTTTTGACCATGCCGCGCGGCGACCTGTCCGCATCAGGATGTTCCAGGTCATCCGGTTTTCCGGCATCCCCTGTAACCGGCCCGGAAAGCCTGTCTTCATGTGCCTCTTCAACATCTTCACCGGCAATCCGGCTTTCCACCGATTCGCTCCCGGTTTCCAGATCGCTGAGTTGCTCGGGGGAAACACCCAGACCACCAATCCCTTTCAACTGATTGCGAATTCCTGTGGTCGCTTTCTTTTGTTCTTCGGGAGACATCACTCGAACGGGTTTCAGCAAGGGCGCCTCATGGTCAATCGGCGGCGTCTCGCCGGTTGTCACCTGCGCCTTCGGTTCATCCTCCGGCGCCTTGTTGTTTTGCCCGGTAAGGGCAAGAATCTGGGCCTGTAGCGACTTGATCTCCTGGTCTCGTTGCGCTTCTCCTGTGGTTATCCGTTCCTGTTCCCCGACGGGCAGTTCGGGTACCGGTACGGGGCCGACGGGGTCAACGGGTTCGAGCACACGTCTTGTGTCGTCTTTTTCCTGATCAACCAGTTCCTCGTTTTCGCGGGCCCGTCTGGCCGCTTCCATAATCAGATCAAGGACCATCTGGCTCTGGGTATCGGCAACCTTGCGGAAGCGATAAACGCGATAGTGGCGATCTTTGGCATAGTAGCGCGAATTGTGTTTTTTCAATTGCGCCCGCACCTGCGCCTGGAAGGGATAGATACTCGCCAGATGCAGAATATCATTGGCTTCCAGCGAGATACACAAATTAGACAGGAAACGGGCTTCCTTCGCCAGATCGTGCTCGGCACTCACTTCAAGCTGTCCCTTGAGAATTTCGGCCTCTTTTTGATGAATGGCCGTGCGTTGCTCTTTCAGCCGGGCAATCTCGGTTTTCGCCTGTTCAATGCGCTGGAAATTGCCGTTGAGCAGCCGATCCAGCCTGGTCAGTTCATCCTCGCAACGTTGCTGATCATGAGATACTCTTGCGATCCGGCCATCCAGATCGACAATATCGGGGCGTTGCTTTACAATATCGGGGGCTTCCTGATAGCGGACCGCCAACTGGTCGCGGCTGGCACGCAACTGGTTTTTGATCCCCAGCAGGCGATTTTGATAGTTGGTCAGTTGCAACTTCATGCTGTCGAGTTCGGTGCGCTCGGTCACCAGCTTTTGCAGTTTGGTTTCGAAAATACCGATTTTGTGATCAAGAGCCTCATGTTCCGAGCGGCTGATTTCTTCCTGTTTGGCCCGCAATTTTTCATTCAACAGCGCCTTTTTTGACCCCTTTACAAGCGGCACCGCCAGATAGTAGTCGCGCCCGTACTCAAATTCGGCATGATGGAAAATCTCCAGCATTTCCTGCGAGATTTTGTTTTTGTGCGCTTCGAAGATATCCAGCACGGTATTGCCGATCTGACCGGCTTTGGCACTGGCCACGGAGCTTTGCAGTTTCTCGAAATTGTCATAGCGCCGGTTAAGCGAAATCAGCAGGATGCAAAGATCGACAAAAACGGCTGCCGACAGCGGGATATAGTCCCGTTTCGAAAGCCCGGCATCAAGGTTGGAAACCTCCACCTTGCGCCCGGCGCTGATGGCCTGTTTGCGCGCCTTGCGCAATTCGTCAGGACTGGGGGGCAGTTTCAGGGTTGGCAGAGCCGCAAGGGTCACTGCAAGGCGGCGAAACGCCTCGACAATCGCCTCTGAGCCCTCAACGGCGGCAATCTTCGGGTTTTTGATTTCGGGAATATCATCAATCGCCCGGACAACGCCGCGCAGCGCCGTTTGCAGCTGCACATCCGGACAGCGGAACGTGCCGCCGCGCCCGTTGGGAAAAACAGTTGTACGGGCACGCTTGTCGAAATTGTCCCGAAACTGGCGCAATTGCGGATCGGTCCGCAGCGTATTGAATCGGGCAATGGTCAGATCGAGCTTGCGCCCGAGCGCGCGCAAGAACTTGTTGCGCGTCCCGTCGGCACCAACCGTCGAGGCATCGCGGCTGACAATTTTCTTCAGATCTGCATTGAGCGCCTTGAGATCCCTGTTCACCGTCGTGGCCCGGCCGGTGATATATTCGGCTGCATAACCGAATTTCTGACTGTCGCTGTCGCGCAGTCGCATGCGCGGCCCCTCGCCAGGTTTCGAGTTCGGGCAACTGTTGCCATGCTCGCGCTCCTGGGT
>JALXEI010000227.1 GCA_027069645.1 Hyphomicrobiales bacterium | reverse complement strand
GGCTGAATATGACGCACTCGAAAGCGGTCGCAGCGGTGTTGCCAGGGAATGGCGCAATCCCGATAGTGGTCACTATGGCCGTATTGTTCCGGATCGTCCGTACAGGGTGGGCGGTCGCGACTGCCGCAATTATACCCATACCATATATATAGATGGCCGGCCGGAAACCATGCGGGGTCGCGCCTGTCGAAATCGCGATGGCTCGTGGTCGCGCACAAGCTAGCTGGCATCTCCTGCCATATCGCGGGTTTTTCCGGAAAACGGGCGGAAAAGAACAATCCCGGAAAAGAGAATGGATACACATGGCTGGCTTCTTTTGAACTATTCCGGAGAGAACTCTTGCAGATTCGTGCAAGGGTGTGCCATTCTGCCGGTCGAGCGGGAACCGGTGTCGGTTTTTGTCCCGGTGCAGGGCTCCCGGCGTGTTGTATTTGAACTGTGAGGAATGATGCTTCTCTGGCCAATGATTGTTTTGCTGCTTCTCCTGACTCTGGCAGCGCTGGTTTATCCTCTTTTTAAAGGGCGAGATACCCTTGCAACACGCGAAGCATTCGATGCCAATGTCTACAAGGATCAGCTCAGGGCGATTGATCGTGAACTGGACGAAGGTCAGATCGACAGGGAAGACGCCGAGGCCGCCCGGATTGAAATCTCCCGAAAATTGCTTGCCGCTGCCGAAAAGGCCGAACACAGTCCTGCTATGAAAGCACAGGGGCGTCAGATGAGCAGGGCAATGGCGATGGCTCTGGTTGTCGCTGTGCCGCTTTTTGCGGTTGCTCTCTATCTCCAGGTTGGCAGTCCCGCTCTTCCCGATTTACCTCTTGAAGCCCGTGCAAGGGTTGCACCGGTTCCCGAAAATAAAATTGCCGAACTGATCCGGCGGGCCGAGCAAAGGCTGGCCAGCAAACCCGATGATGCGCAGGGCTGGGAAATTATGGCGCCGATTTATCTGCGCCATCAGATGTACGGCAAGGCGGAAAACGCCTTTCGCCAGTCGATCCGTCTGTCCGGCCCCAATGCCGAGCGTCTCTCCGGTCTTGCCGACGCAATTGTGCTTGGCAATAACGGTATCGTCACCGATGACGTCCTGCCGATTTTGAAAAAGGCCATCAAGGCCGATCCCGATCATCCCAAACCCCATTTCTGGATGGGGCTGTATTTCGAACAGCACGGCAAATATGATCTGGCCGAACAAACCTATACCACGCTGCTGAAAACGTCCGGCGAGGATGTTGTCTGGCGTCCTACAGTGGCGGAGCGTTTGAATGTGGTCCGCAAGAAACAGGGCTTGTCACCAATCAGGGTTGCCGGAATAAAGAGGGTTCAGGAACCCGATATCAAGCTTGGCGATGCGCTGAAAGCGGACACCGGTAAAAAGGTCGCTTCTGCCGGAAGGATGCCCGGTCCGACAGCAGAACAGATGCGCGCCGCAAGAAATATGAGCGCGGGAGACCGCCAGGCGATGATCAACAGCATGGTGGCGCGCCTGTCGAACCGCCTCTACAAACAGGGTGGCGATCTGAAAAGCTGGATGCGGCTGGTGAATGTGCTGAATGTTCAGGGGAAAAAGGACGAGGCACGCAAGGCTGTTGAGGCGGGTAAAAAGAACCTCGGGACTCGTGAAGCGGCGGCACAACTCGACGGGCTGGCGGCCCGGCTGGGGCTTGGTGGTTCTGTGCCACCGGCGCGGTCCCGTGTTGCGGGCGGGATGCCAGGGCCAACAGCCGCACAGATGCGGGCAGCAAGGAATATGAGTGCCAGGGATCGTCAGGCGATGATCAACAGCATGGTGGCGCGCCTGTCGAACCGCCTCTACAAACAGGGCGGCGACCTCAAAAGCTGGATGCGGCTGGTGAATGTATTGAATGTGCAGGGTAAAAAGGACGAAGCCCGCAAGGCTGTTGAGGCGGGTAAAAAGAATCTCGGGACTCGCGAGGCGGCGGCACAACTCGACGGGCTGGCGGCCCGACTGGGGCTTGGATCATAGTCCGCGATGCGAGGGGAAAAGCGGGCCTGGAAGGATCAGTCTTTTGAACCATATGAACAAATGAACAGGGCAAGGAAAAGGACCAGGGAAAAGGACAATGACTAGAAAACAGCGCAGATCGGCCATGATCTTTACCGGCCTTGGTGTACTTGGTGTTGCCATCGGACTGGTTTTGTGGGGCCTGTCGGGCAATATCACCTTTTTTTACAGCCCTTCCGACATTGCCGAGCAGCATGTCAAGCCGGGGCAGCGCTTTCGTCTTGGCGGGCTGGTCGAAGAGGGATCTCTCGTGCGTGGCAAGAGCACATTGATCAAATTCCGCGTGACAGATCATGCCAGAGAGGTTCCTGTTGTTTTTGAGGGTGTTTTACCCGACCTGTTTCGTGAAGGGCAGGGGGTTGTCGCGGAAGGCGCGCTGAATGCGCAGGGCGTGTTTGTCGCCGACAGTGTGCTCGCCAAGCATGATGAAAACTACATGCCGCCGGAAGTTGCCGCCTCGCTGAAGAAAAAAGGCATGTGGACAAAAAAGGATACCGAGGCTGTGAGCGGTGCCGGGAGCTAGAAACGGGACTGCTGGCCGGGTTGATTTCGGGGGAAAGGGAGAAACGGGAACATGATTGTTGAGACCGGGCACTTTGCCCTTGTACTGGCCCTGGTTGTCGCTCTGGTGCAGTTTGCCGTACCGTTATGGGGCAGCTATAAAAATGATCCTGTTCTGATGCACCTGTCTGTGCCGACCGCCCAGACCCAGCTCATGCTGTTGATCATTTCCTTCCTGTGTCTGACCTGGGCATATGTTACGTCCGATTTCTCGGTTTTGAATGTCATTCGGAATTCCCATTCGGCCAAACCGCTTTTTTTCAAGATTTCCGGTGTCTGGGCCAATCATGAAGGTTCGATGCTGCTCTGGGTGACCATTCTGGCTTTTTACGGGGCCATGGTCGCCACCTTCGGGCGCAATCTGCCGCCGAGCCTGAAGACGCATGTGCTGTCCATTCAGGGCCTGGTGTCAATCGCCTTTTTGATGTTCATTATTTTTACCTCCAATCCGTTCCTGCGTGTGGCTGCACCTCCCATGGACGGCCAGGGGTTGAATCCGATCCTTCAGGACTTTGCCCTCGCGATCCATCCGCCCTTCCTCTATATGGGTTATGTCGGCTTTTCCATCGCCTTTTCCTTTGCCGTTGCAGCGCTGATCGAAGGGCGTGTCGATGCGGCCTGGGCGCGCTGGGTGCGCCCGTGGACGCTGGTGGCGTGGATCAGCCTGACCGTTGGGATCATGCTGGGATCGTGGTGGGCCTATTATGAACTGGGCTGGGGCGGCTGGTGGTTCTGGGATCCGGTGGAAAACGCTTCCTTCATGCCCTGGCTTGCGGGTACGGCGCTGCTGCATTCGGCGCTGGTTGTCGAAAAACGCGGCGCGTTGAAACTCTGGACCATTTTGCTGTCGATCCTGACCTTTTCGCTCTCGCTGATGGGGGCCTTCCTTGTGCGCTCGGGCGTTTTGTCTTCGGTACATGCCTTCGCGGTTGACCCGGAGCGCGGCGTGTTCATTCTCGGCATTCTGGCCTTCTTTACCGGCGGTGCCCTGACACTGTTTGCCTGGCGGGCACCGGACCTCAAGCAGGGTGGTATTTTTGCACCGATCTCGCGTGAAGGGGCGCTGGTGCTGAACAATCTGTTCCTGACCATTGGTTGTGGTACCGTTTTTATCGGCACATTGTGGCCGCTGGTGACGGAAGCCTTCGGATCGAAAGTCTCGGTGGGTGCGCCCTATTTCCATCTGACCTTTGCGCCACTCATGCTGCCCTTGCTGCTGGCCATCCCCTTTGGCCCTCTGCTGGCCTGGAAGCGCGGTGATCTGCGCGGCGCGGCGCAGCGACTTTATGCGGCGGCGGGCATTGGCCTTGCGGGGATGGTGCTGGTCTATATGGTGACCGGCGGCAGTGCGCCCTTCGCCCCGCTGATCATCGGACTTGGTATATATATCATTGCCGGTGCCGTTTCCGAAATGCTCTGGCGGGCGCGGGCTTTCCAGACCGGGTGGGGCGAGGTGTTTCGCCGTTTGCGCAATATGCCGCGCGCCTCCTGGGGCGCGATGCTGGGGCATGTGGGCGTTGGTGTGTTCCTGATCGGGGTTGTCGCCTCCAGCGTCTGGAAAACGGAAAAGATCATTGCCATGTCACCGGGTGAAACGCAGCAGATTGCCGGGTTTGACATTCGCTTTGAGGGGGTACGTGATCAACAGGGGCCGAACTATACCGAAAAAACCGGGACTTTTGTTGTCAGCACGGACGGCAAACCGGTGGTAACGCTTTATCCCGGCAAGCGAAACTACAGGGTTCAGCGTATGCCCACAACGGAAACGGGTATTTACAACGCATGGACGGGCGACCTCTATCTGGCCATTGGCGACAAGTTGCAAGGCGGTGCCTATACGGTGCGCACCTATTTCAACCCGTTTGTCCGCTTCATCTGGCTCGGCTGTCTGATCATGGCCTTTGGTGGCATGGTGT
>JALXEI010000226.1 GCA_027069645.1 Hyphomicrobiales bacterium | reverse complement strand
TATTTCTGCGGTAACAATTTCGTTGAGTATTGACCGCATATCCGCAATCATCAAAGACATTTTGTCATGATCATGCTCTCTTGAATATGTGAATTGTTTCTGCATAATCAATTTGTTTTCATAGACATCACGGCCGAAACACCTCAATATCGAACAGGTGTAGGGCTACTTTTTCGATGAATTATTTATGCAGGCCACCGCGCACATGTCAAGGTCAGCGTCCTTCAAATATCAAGATTGTTTGTTCGGGTTTTAAGAGCACTATATGGTCCTCAAAGTCATCAATAAAGGCGTACCGCCCACCCGTATCGCGACGGCGCTACGCGTCAATATCGCCAGAATTCAGCAAAAAAGAGCAAGCTGCTTGACAGCATGTTCCCCGAGGTCATTGAAATTCTCAAGGACAGGCATTTTGTCGTGGGATTGACAATGTCACCGGTCCACCAGACCTGATCGAAGCGTTTCAGTATATCAGGGGCGCATTCCGGTTTATGGCCGCCGTCCTCCTGATTATGGGGACCGGATTCATGATCATGTTTCATCAGTTCCGCTGGCTGCCTGTGATGTTTGTCCTGAGTGTCTTCTTCTTAATCCTCTCGGCCCTCAGTGGCTTCTCGCCGCAATAGCTGCAAGTTCTGGATTTCAGCGGGCGGCTTGCTTAATATTGCCGTGACAACAGATCTTGAGGGTTGGGGGAAACACATTGAGAGGCCAATTCAAAACTAAGTTGAGTGATATCAACCGGTTGTGCTTCCATAGGATTGAAAAGATTCGATGGAGGACACAATGGTCTGGACTGATATCATTGCCCGTTATATGAACGCAAACCCGAGCGCTATGCAAGCGATCTCACTGATGATGAATGGCGGCTTGTCGAGCCGTATAGTCACCGCCTTCGCACACGGGGCGTCCCCGAAAATGGCCGCTGCGCGAAATTGTCAATACCATTCTTTGTATCGCTTCAACAGGTTGTCAATGGGCGATGCTGCCGAGGGATTTTCCGCCTTCATCCACTGTTCGCTACTGGTTTTACAAATGGCGCGATGAGGGTCTGTGGCAGACGATCAATCATCATCTGGTGATGAAGACAAGAGAAGAAAAAGAGGGCCGCGAAGCCTCTCCAGGCGGCGGTGTTATTGATGCGCAAAGCGTAAAAACCGATGAAAATGGTGGGGTTAGAGGATATGACGCGGGCAAGAAGGTGAAGGAACGCAAGCGCCATATCATCACCGACACGACCGGCTTGCTGGTCGGGACTATCATTCATTCCTCCGATATTCAGGGCCGTGATGGAGCACCCGAAGTACTCAAATCCATCCGCCATTCCTGGCCTTGGCTACGCCATGTTTTTGCCGATGGCGGCTATGCCGGGCCGAAACTGAAAAAGGCACTAAATGGAGCCGGTGAATGGACCATCGAGATCGTCAAACGCTCTGATAAAGCAGAAGTATTTGAGCTGTTGCCGCGCTGCCGGGTTGTTGAACGCACCTTCGCCTGGCCGGGACGGTGCCGCTGTCTCGCCAAGGACTTCGAGAAAAGGCTGGAAAGCGCTCTCGCATGGTTGCTTGTCGCCCACATCCGCATCGTAACAAGAAGATTGGCAAGAGATTGAAATATATGACTATCTTTTTGAGTCAGACTCTCAGGGGTTTTCGCGCACAAATTTCCCCTCAAACTGGCAAAAAACGGATCAACATAGCCAGGGGAGTGTTTATGAGTTTACGGTCTAGCGAGCCGTCATATAGGGTGCATTGGCCAGATTCATTCGTATATATCTGTCCATGTCCTGTTTCTGAAAGGGATCGAGGAGGAAGGGAATGGCTTCGGCTGGCCCATTCCTGTCTTTGGTGTCGAGCCATTTGTTGATGGGCAAATAGTGATTTCTGCCCTCGGTCAGCCACCAGAAATTGCCCTGACTGTTGCGCACGGCAATTCGGATTTTTTCCAGTCGCCATCCGGCTCCCTTTTTATTCATGCCGTTGATCAGGGTCAGGCCCGAGATATTCAGCAGCGGGATTTTGGGACTGTCAATTCCAAAGGCAAAAATATCTTCCTTGCCTCTTTCGGTACCATCGCTGATTATCTGCTTCAAATGATTTTGGCTCAAATTGTATATAGATTGGTGCGGTTCATGTCTGCCCTTCACGGCATTTACCGAAATATGCCAGTTTTTGCAGGGAGAGAAGGTAGAAGGCCGATGACGCCGAAACAGTCCCCGGTCTTTTATTTGATCGTTGTTTTTTTGCTATTGGCCAATCGAAACGAATCAGTAATACTAAGTGCTTGCATAAAACCGTTTTCCGTTCAACAAGGTACACCAGTCTGCAAGAGTCATCACCTGCGTCGTTGTGTGTAATAACAAAAAAAAGAAGCGGAAATCAGCATATTTTTCAGAATTGGGTACTTGCAGGTGATAAAGGTATATTCGTTTAATATATTAAAAATGTATAAATACATGTAAAACAAAAGGTTATATTGTCACTTTTTGTCGCACAAGAATTAAAAAATTTGAATATTCGCATATTCTACTATATAAGTTGTCTCCATCAGCAACCGTTCCGGGAAGGGTGCCTGCCGCATCTATGGAACAGAAATAGATGGAAGAAGAGACAATGAAAAAGATCATGAAATCAACATTGGTAGCGAGTGCGCTGATTTTTGGAAGCAGCGTTCTTGTTGCAGGAACGGCACAGGCCTGGGGTTTTGGCGACTGGGGTAACAACGGTGCCGGAAATGGCTGGGGCGATGGTGCCGGGTCAGGTTCTGGCAATGCCAGCGGCAATTTCAATTTCGGCTTCAACGGCAATGCCAGTGGCAATGCCAGTGGCAATGCCAGTGGCAACGCCCGTGGAAATGGCAATACAGCCTACAACGGCAACGGCGTTTACAATGGCAACGGCTATAATAATGGCTGGGGCAATGGCGCCGGTAACGGATATGGCGCCGGCAATGGTAATGGTTCGGGCAATGCCAGCGGTGGCTTCAATTTCGGTTTTAGCGGCAATGCCAAAGGTAACGCCAACACGGCTTATCGTGGCAACGCCAACACCGCCTATAATGGTTACAACGGTTATGGCGCTCCTTATGGTTATGGTGCTCCTTACGGCGCCCCCTGGGGCTACGGTGCTCCGGCAGCACGTATTCCTGCTGCTCCGGCTCCGGCAGGCAAGACCTCTGCTGCTCCTGCGGTCCCGGCTCCCGTAGCACGTGCACCAATGCAGGCCCCCTGGAACATGCAGGCGCCCTGGGGAATGCAGGCTGCTCCTGCGGCACCGGCTCCGGCACCTGTCGCACAGGCCAAACCGACTGCTCCGGCGGTGAAAAAAGCCAACTAGAAAAAACAGGGGCGAAAGGGTCAGGGGGCTGTTGCGTAGAAATATCGCATGGCTCTCCTGCCGGAAAAGGATTGGCATGGATAGAATGCCGAACCGTTGTTTTCCCCGAAGGGAGCGCAGATTGCGGGGTCTGCGCTCTCTTTTTTATGCGGTTTAAAATTCTCCGCCGGGAAGGTTGATTCTCGGCGCGGAAGGAGCAGGGCGGCGGTGTTTGCGCCGGTAGGGTTTTCGTCCGCTATATATGGTGCCCCTGAACAGGTGCCCCTTGCCCAGCAAGGCCGCGGCAAGGCGTTTGTCATGGCCATAATAGTCAGGGTAATGGGCCAGCCCGCCATTTTTCGTTACCCGTGTGCTGAAATAGGTAATATGCACAGGAACGGGTTTTGTCAGATGCTCGGTATGCAGGCTCCCGGTCGCGAGGAAGTTGCCCACACGTTTCGAACTCATGCCCTTGTCATTAGCCAGAATCACTTCTGCCATGCGGCGGGGGTTGCGAACGCGAATACAGCCATGAGACAGGATGCGGTGCTTGCGATTGAACAGGGCCGGGGTCAGCGTATCATGCATATAGACCGAATATTTGTTGGGGAACTTGAATTTCAGTTTTCCCAGCACACTTTTGTTTCCGGCCGGCTGGGTGACCGCGCATTTTCGGATATCAACCTTTTTCCAGTCAATAGTGCTGAAATCACTTCCGTATTTTCCGCAATCAAGACGCAGGTGATAGCGACTCATGACACGTCCCTTGCGGCGCAGGCTGGGCAGGATATCGGCGACCTTGATCGAGTTGGGTATGAACCAGGTCGGATTGAACTCGATCCATTCCATCTGGTCGGAAAACATCGGTGACTGCTTTGAAGGTTTTCCGGCTATGGCCCTTTCGTTAAAGATCGTCTGGCCGTTCCGGACGATGCGGACGCGCAATTCGGGAACATTGGCCCAGACAAAGATATTGTTATCCCCTTCCAGTTTTTCCGGCATCCAGCGCCAGCGCTCCATATTGATGCGAAGCTGGCGTATCCTGTCCTCGACCGGCGTATTCAGGGCCCGCCGGGTCTGCCAGCCGACACGTCCGTCGGCTTTCAGGCCGTGTCGTGTCTGGTAGCGTTTAACGGCCTTTTCCAGCTCATGGTCGAAAATATCAATATTACAGACATTACATTCTTCCA
>JALXEI010000225.1:1728-14803 GCA_027069645.1 Hyphomicrobiales bacterium | reverse complement strand
GTTCTCCTCTGCCAGCCGCTTGCGCCAGTCAACCAGCCAGTCATGGATCGAGGCAGGCAGGCGGAACAGACGGGCCAGTTTCTCATCCCCCTGCCCTTTTTCGCCTGTCAATTCGCTCAACCGGCGGAAGGTCAGGGTAAAATCGGCTTCGTTCTGCGCCATCAGATCAAGCAGTTCTTCAATCAGCGCCCTGTCACTCTCTCGCTGCGTCTCCAGCCCGATCTTGCGCCGCATACCCGAAAGCCAGGCGGCTTGATAGAGAGGAATAAAATCCTTTATGGCCTGTTGTGCTGCCCCCACCGCTTTTTCTTCCTCCTTGCCCAGAAACGGCAACAGGGATTGCGCCAGTTGTGCCAGATTCCATTGCGCGATGGCGGGCTGGTTGCCATAGGCATAGCGACCCATATGATCAATAGAGCTATAGACCGTATCAAGAGCATATTGATCCATGAAGGCACAGGGGCCATAGTCAATCGTCTCGCCGCTGATCGAACAGTTGTCGGTATTCATGACCCCGTGAATGAACCCGATTTGCATCCATTGCGCCACCAGCTCGGCCTGAGCTTTAACGACAGCTTGCAACAAAGCGAGATACGGATTTTCAGCTCCGGCAGCATCGGGATAGCAACGCCCGATGACATAATCGGCCAGCACCTTGACGGCGTCATAATCTCCGTTCCTTGCAAACAGCTCGAACGTCCCGACCCTTATATGACTTCTGGCGATGCGCGTCAGAATGGCGCCGGGCAGAGCCTCTTCCCGGTGCACATATTCGCCGCTTAAAACCGCGGCCAGCGTTCTGGTCGTCGGGATGCCCAGGGCGTACATGGCCTCCGAAACAATATATTCACGCAGCACCGGCCCCAATGCCGCACGCCCGTCGCCATTACGCGAAAAGGGTGTTGGCCCGGAGCCTTTCAATTGCACATCATAGCGCACGCCGTCCGTGCCGATCACCTCGCCCAGCAGATTGGCCCGACCATCGCCCAATTGCCCCGACCAGTGACCAAACTGATGCCCGCCATAGGCCATGGCCAGCGGCTCGGCCCCCTCTGGCACCTCATTGCCGGAAAAAATCCGCGCCCCGACTTCACCGGACAGGGCCTCGGGATCAATCCCGAGCAGGCGGGCCAGCGGCGCATTGAGGCGGATCATCTGTGGCGCTTTCACCGGTGCGGGACCAAGACGCACAAAAAACAGCTCCGGCAAACGGGCGAAACTGTTGTCAAAAGCAAAACCGCTATTGTGATTCAGGGGCGTATCCATAAAGAGTCACATGCCTTTTGCTCTGCGATCATAGTCAAGGTTGATTTGACCATTTTCACTCTTGCTGCGACAAAGTCACGACGATGGTCGCAGCGTTGCCAGTTTTACGCCAAATCCGATAAAAACCAGACCCGTTACACCTTTCAGCCAGCGCTGAAATCCGGGACCTCTTGCCGCTCTTGCCAGCCGGTTGAACAGAACGACCATCGCACCGAACCATAGCATATTGAGCATGGAATGAATGAACACCAGCAGAAAGGCCGATTGCGCGGCTGTTCCGCCCGTGGTCATGAACTGGGGAAAGGCCGCGAGATAGAACATTGACACTTTGGGGTTTAGCACATTGGTCAAAAACCCTTCGCCAAAGGCCTTCACAAGGGTCCGCTTTTGCTTCGATGGCTGAATGTCTTTTGCTGTCTCCCGACCACGAAAAGCCTCAAGCAGGGCCCTGATGCCGATCCAGCACAGATAGGCTGCACCAAGGAGTTTCACGACAAAAAACGCAATGGCAGATTGCACCAGAATGAACGAAATTCCAAGGATGGCCAGAGCGCCATGAACGTAGAAAGCCGCCACAAATCCGGCGACATTGGCAAAGCCTGCCCGGCGCCCCGATGTCGGAACCGTTTTGGCGATGAGGACACCGTTTGGCCCTGGCGACATGACCAGCAGCGCTGCCACCAGTGTAAAACTCAGTATTGTTTGAAAATCCATTCCGATAATCTCCCCTGCACCTCACAAGCCTTTCACAATGCCGTGCGAAACGGCCAAAACGCTGTCATTCCCTCTCCGCCCCGCCTATAGATAAACACATCACACCGGAAACTGCCAGGGATGCCGCTCATGAAAACTTCCCCCAAAATGCCCATGAAAGCTTCTGATCTGTTTGTCAAATCACTGGAGCGCGAGGGGGTGGAATATGTGTTTGCGCTGCCGGGAGAGGAAAATCTCGATCTGCTCGAAAGCCTGCGCCGCTCCTCGCAAATCCGCCTGATCGTCACCCGCCACGAACAGGGGGCGGGATTTATGGCCGCCATTTATGGCCGGCTCACCGGCAAGGCGGGGGTATGCATGGCAACGCTTGGCCCCGGTGCCACCAATCTTGTCACCCCGGCCGCCTACGCCCATCTTGGCGCTTTTCCGCTCCTCATGATCACCGGCCAGAAACCCATATTGAAAAGCAAGCAGGGGCAATTTCAGATTATCGACGTGGTGCGTCTGTTTGAACCAATCTGCAAAATGTCCAGGCAGATTGTGCATGGCAATACCATCCCCGCGCTGATGCGCGAGGCTTTTCGCGTGGCCGAGGAGGAACGCCCCGGCGCGGTGCTGCTGGAGCTGCCCGAGGACATCGCCGCACAGGAAACCGACGCACAGCCCTATATCCCCGTGCCGCGCCACTATGCCGGGGCGCGGACCTGGACAATCGAACATGCCGCCAAATTCATCAAACGCGCCAGACAGCCGCTGGTCCTCATTGGCGCGGGGGCCAATCGCAAGCAGGTGCGCGACGCGCTTTGCGATTTCGTCCACAGCACCGGCCTTTATTTTCTCACCACGCAAATGGGCAAGGGGGTGGTGGACGAGCGCTCCAGCCAGTGTCTGGGAACGGCGGCCCTGTCATCGGGCGATTATATTCACTGCGCTGTTGACCGCGCCGACCTGATCATCAATATCGGTCATGATGTGGTGGAAAAACCGCCCTTTTTTATGGAGCACGGCGGCACAAAAGTCATTCATGTCAATTACAAGTCGGCGCAGGTGGACGAGGTCTATTTCCCGCAATGCGAAGTGGTGGGCGATCTTGAAAGTTCGGTCATTCGCCTGAAGGAGGCCATTGGCAAGGTCGATTGCGATTTCTCCTATTTTCAGAAAGTGCGCGACGAGGTTGAAAAACATATCAGCGAAGGGGCCGATGATCCGCGCTTCCCGATCATCCCGCAGCGCCTTGTTGCCGACATTCGCAAGGTGATGGGCGACAAGGACATTATTGCGCTCGACAATGGCATGTACAAGCTCTGGTTCGCGCGCAATTACAAGGCTTATCATCCCAACACGGTGCTGCTTGACAATGCCCTGGCGACAATGGGCGCGGGCCTGTCTTCTGCCATGATGGCCAGCCTTTTGAAACCCGAGCGCCGGGTCATGGCTATTTGCGGCGATGGCGGTTTCATGATGAATTCTCAGGAGATCGAAACCGCACTGCGCCTCAAACTCAATCTGGTGGTTGCCGTGTTGAATGACGGCTCTTACGGCATGATCCGCTGGAAACAGACCATTGCGGGTTTTACCGACTGGGGGTTGCAATTCGGCAATCCCGATTTTGTCAGATATGCCGAAAGCTATGGTGCCAGGGGGCATCGCGTCACCCGCACTGATGCCCTGATCCCGACCCTTGAAACCGCCTTTACTGCGGGCGGCGTGCATATTGTCGATATTCCGGTTGATTACAGCGAAAATGAAAAAGTGCTGATCGACGAACTGAAACAGCGCACCTGCCTGCTATAAGCGTCCGATTCATACCGGAATGCAGAAAGGCTGACTCACATTTCGCTTCCCGGTCGAAGCGCAGCGGAGCACCGGGACCCAGGGGCAGAAAATACGGTGCAGGTTGAGAAAACAGACAAAAACAAAAGCATATGACTTGCGACCCTGGACCCCGGCTCTGCGCTGCGCTTGTCCGGGGAGCGAGATGGTTTGCAAACCTGATGCAAATACAAAGGCCAATCTTTATGCTCTCCGGTATCACAACAACACCCGATCACCAAAAGACCGACCTTTGCAAGACCAGCCGTCCCTGACAATCACCTATTTCAATCGCTTCCAGGTTTCGCTTCGACAAAGAATAAACCCCAGCGCACAGCCTTTCAGATGCAGCCTGTTACCCTTTATCGTCATATAGCCCGTATAGGTCAGGCCCTGATGGCTGCTGGTCAGGGTGCCCTTGTAGCGGTGCGGCCCGATTTCCCTTGCGCCACAGGTCAAAATCTCTCCCCGCTCCTGCTCATCGGGCGATTTGACAATCTTCAACCCCAAACCGCCACCACAGGGAAAGGTCGCAATATGCGCACCGGTTGAGGGACGTACCCAGATGGCCCTGATGTTTTCGGTGGCTGACAGCGGCAGAAAACTCGCACTCAGCATGACACCGGCCAAAGCCGCAATTTTCACAGACATTTTCTACTCTCCCCAATTCATTCCAACCATCCCTGAAACTGACGCAGGTGTTTGCGTCAAACCGTTGTCCCCACAGCGCGTTGCATCAGTCTGTATGAGTCATCGCATACGCCGTTGCGTATCAATTACCGGCAAACAGCTCTTGCAGGGTTTTTACGTAAATCCTGAACGCCTCCTGCCCCTTGTCCGACAGGATATAAAGCGATTGTGCCCGCCCCCTGCCGGTGGTTTTTTCGACCTGCACATAGTCTGCCGCCAGCAGTTTTTTCATGTGCGAGTCCAGATTGCCGTCACTCACCCCCAACGCCTTTTTCAACTCCGAAAAACTGGTCTGGCCACGCGCCATCAGATAGGCGGCAAGGCGCGTGCGCACGGGTTGATGCAAAAGCGGATCGAGCGGCTGGTCTTTTGACCCGGTGATGTTCATGGCCGTTTCTTTTCAATATCTCAGCTTCAGTGAAAGGCGTGCTGCCGGTCCTTTTTTTTCTATAAATTCGGTTTCCCAGCGATTGGCATAGAGCCATGAGTGATGCGTGTCGCCATCCTCCCATCGACGTTCGCCAACCTTGATGCGACCATCCGGCCTGCCGTCTTTCAGCACCACAAGAACGGGTTTGCCGGTGCGAAGGGTGAGCATGGTTCTGGCCTTGTCGGCGATGATATTGCCCGAAAGCGTCAGCTCTACCGGCACTTTTGTGCCCACCGGCAGGCTTATGACAACTTCACCCCTGGCATAATTTTGCGGCGCTGCCAGGTAGCGGGACAGCGGCACGGGGTCTCCGGCAGGAATGGCCACGAAGCGGGTTGCCGCCCACAGACGGGTGCCGCCAAACCCGGCCCCGAACACCACCAGCAGCCAGCCCGATGTCATGATCACCTGCCGCCTCATCGAAGACAAAAGAGACTTTTGCTCCAGCACCATGCCCAGCAGAGGCAGACCAAGGCCATAGACGGCTATAGCCATCCACCACCAGTCGCTACTACGTACAAAACTGACACACAGGATACAGGCAGCAACCAGCAACAGCCCGGCCCAGCTTACAGCCTGACGCGAGAACAGTCCGGCAACGAAAAAAAACAGCCCTAACAGACCCATTGAAAACGGATACATAATCTCGCCCCCGCCATGCAGACCAAAGGGCAGAAACAGCGCGGCAATAAACAGACCGATCAGCCAGAGCAGTTTGGTCAGTTGCCTTTGCACAAAAGACACTGTCTCGTCACCGCTACGCCGCACCCGCTTTGTCAGGGAAAAATCAAGAGAGGCCATCAGCGCAATACCAAGAGCCAGAAGACCAAAGGTTACCAGAGCCGTCTGCCAGAGCTGCGGCAAGGCGAACCGGCGGGCCTGAAACTCGACAAGACCAATCAGCAAGGCCGCCCCCATGCCCCAGATGACAAAGCTGTGTTTTTCAAGCCTCACCGAATGGTGGCCGCTCTCCAGCATGGCGCGTATATCGTCAAAATTTTGGCTTGTAGCAGTAGACATGATTTTCCTCTCTCACGCTATTCGGCATAACACTCTGCAATTCAGAGCTTAGGATATACTCTGCATTTCAGAGTGTCAAGGCATCCGATCTGCGGACGGGACATGTGCCGCCTGATGGAGATCTTGTGAAGTGCTGTGACTGAAAATCCGGTTCCCGCCCATTCATGTCTGTTTGAAGAAAAATACATCGCCGGATCGTGATCATTGTATGCTTAAATTTATTGGCCAAAAGAACCGGCAAGCGTAAGATGATATTCAGCGACAATCCATTTCATCAGGAGCCCTGCCATGCACAAACACACTGTCGTCAATCCCTATGACCTCTCTCCGGTCGGTGAAGTCCTTTATACGGTTTGGGCCGATATAGATGCCTTTCTGGATGAAGCCGTAAAGCTGCACAAGGATCGCGCGTCCTGGCTGCCCGCCTGGCGGCGCATCGAGATCCTCGACAGACTCGCGGAGCTGATGAAGGGACGGCAGGATGAACTGGCTCTTCTTATCGCCAGCGAAGGCGGCAAACCATTGATTGATGCCCGGGTCGAGGTGGCGCGAGCCATTGACGGGGTGGGCCTTTGTGTGCGGGCGCTGGCGGCCAATAATGGTGAGCAAATTCCAATGGATCTGACACAGGCGGGCGCGGGGCGCATGGCCTTTACCATGCGCGAGCCCATTGGCCCGGTGGTGGCCATTTCGGCTTTCAATCACCCGCTCAATCTCATTGTTCACCAGGTTGGCCCGGCCGTTGCGGCAGGCTGTCCGGTACTGGTCAAACCGGCGGGCGATACCCCCCTTTCCTGCATGAAATTTGTCGAAATGCTTTATGAGGCCGGCTTGCCATCCGAGTGGTGCCGCTATGTCCCCTGTGATATTGAAACGGCGACAAAAATGGTCACCGATCCGCGCGTGGCGTTCTTTTCCTTTATCGGTTCGGGCCGGGTGGGCTGGATGTTGCGCTCGAAACTGGCTCCTGGCACCCGCTGTGCCCTTGAGCATGGCGGCGTTGCGCCGGTGATTGTCGATGAAACAGCCGATTTCGATACGATGGTTCCGGCTCTTGTCAAGGGCGGCTTTTATCACTCCGGCCAGGTCTGTGTTTCCGTACAGCGCGTCTTTGCTTCCCATGCCATCGCCGAAAAACTGGCCGCTGCTATTGCCGAACAGGCCGACGAACTGGTGGTGGGCAATGCCATTGAAGAGGATACGGATTGCGGCCCCCTGATCCGCCCCGCGGAAGTTGACCGGGTGGAAAGCTGGGTTAGAGAGGCCCTTGATGAAGGGGCCGGACTGATCACCGGTGGCGAGCGTCTCGGCGATACGACTTACAAGCCCACTGTTCTGCTCAATCCGCCCCTTGCCGCCCGCATATCAAAACAGGAAGTGTTCGGGCCGGTGGTCAACGTCTATGCCTGGGACAAAATCGAACAGGCCCTTGAAATCGCCAATGCCCTGCCCTTCGCCTTTCAGTCGGCCGTGTTCACGCAGAACCTCGCCACCGCCACGCGCTGCATCAACGAACTGGAAGCCGCCGCCGTCATGGTCAATGACCACACCGCCTTTCGCGTTGACTGGATGCCCTTTGCCGGTCACAAACAGTCAGGCTATGGCACCGGCGGCATCGCCTATACCCTCCATGATATGACGCAGGAAAAACTGGCGGTGATCAAATTGCAAGAGTCTGTCTCAACAATCAGCAAGGAATTTTGAATCAACCTCCAAAACCGGTTCTCCCTGGCAATCAGGCGTGCCCGGCATCGGCGGCGAGGAAGCCGGGATCGATACCGAGCAGCGCCAGCGCCTGCTCGTATTTATCCTCGGGACCGGCCCCGAAAATGATATCGGGATCAACAGCGCAGTGCAGCCAGCCATTGGCTTGCAACTCCTGCTCCAGTTGCCCTGGCGCCCAGCCCGCATAGCCAAGCGCCAGAAAGGATTGTCGGGGGCCTTCATTTCCGGCGATGGCGCGCAGGATTTCGATGGTTGCCGTAAGGCAGACCCCGGATTTGATCGCCAGCGTGCTGTCATCCGCATGATAGTCGGAGGAATGCAGCACAAAACCGCGACCGGTTTCGACAGGCCCCCCGACGTGAACCGGCTTGCTGGCCAGCTCACTGGCAATCGGTAGTGGACTTTCCTCCCCGTCAACCAGTTCCAGTTGTTCCAGAAGATCGGAGAAACAGATTTCCCCGTTGGGCTGGTTGAGAATGATCCCCATCGCCCCCTCTTTCGAATGGGCACACATCAAAATAACCGCACGTTCGAAACGCGGGTCTTTCATGCCGGGCATGGCAATCAGCAACTGACCGTCGAGAAAATTCGAATCCGTCATATTTATCTGGCTGGAGCCGGGCTTGTTCATGGATGCAAGGGTAGCCAGTCGTTTAAAATTTGTGAAGCTTTTTTTTCACACTGGTGAATTTTTGACACGATATCACCCGCTCACGATTTATTGTCTGGATTTTCATATACCTGTTTCCTATATTACGGTAGCAAGAGGCTGTATTACAATTCAGACGAGCACGCTCATGAGACTACGCTCCCATGCAATAAAACATGTATTTCCGGGCCCTGGTCTTCTTTTGATCGCTGTTACCGCTATTCCGGCCACGGCATTGAAGGCCGGACCGGAACTCGTGCCGGTTTCGGCTTCAAGCCCCCCGCCTGCTGCCGGTAAAATGGCGAGTGAGTGGCAAAAAGGCTATAAATCGAGGGTGCGGATCATTGCCGGAGATACAAATCTGCCAGCCAGAGGCAACACCTGGGCGGGTGTCCATGTGCAAATGGCGCCGGGCTGGAAGACCTACTGGCGCTCGCCGGGAGATGTCGGCGTCCCCCCCAGCTTTGACTGGAAAGGCTCGCGCAATGTAAAAAAGATCAGCGTGGAATGGCCGGTCCCGAAAAAATACAAGGACGAATATTCCACCAGTATCGGCTACAAGCACGAAGTGATCCTGCCGATCAGGATCACGGCCAAAAACAGGCGCAAACCTGTTGATGTAAAATTACGATTTGCCTACGGCATTTGCGCCGACATATGCGTGCCTGTTGAAACCCGCCTGAAACTGACCATTCCTTCACGCCGCCCGGGTTACAGGGCGCTGCTGGAGCGTTACCGCAAAATGGTCCCCATGTCCGTAAGGGAGACCGGCAAGGTGGTAAACGGCTTTTCATTCCGTAAAATAGCCGTCAGACTGAAAGGAAAAAACCCCAATATCATTGTTGAGGCCAGTGTCCCGGACAATACCCGAAAGGCCGAACTTTATGTCGAGGCACTGAACGGCTTCTATCTGCCGCTGCCAATTGGCGAGCGCCCCTCGGCGGGCAACTATCGCCGTTTTGTTATTGACCTGACAAAGAGCGACCTGCCCCAAAAACTCAAGGGACAGACCATTGCCCTTACGCTTGTCGGTGACAAATCCGGTATCGAATACAAATATAAAATAAACTGATTTTGCTCTGGTTTCCCCGGCCCGAAAAAGCTATATCCTGACTATTCCGATTGGTTTTTATCCCGCGCGCCAGATTTTCTGAATGAACCGAAAAGGAGCATCAAAAACGGTCGCGCAAAGACAGAGGCTTGCAAACATGACCATTTCAACCGGTGACAAACTTCCCGCCGCAACATTTGCCGTAATGGGGCCTGACGGACCTGAAACACGCGATAGCAGCAGCATCTTCGAGGGCCGTACCGTTGTGCTGTTTGCTGTTCCCGGGGCCTTTACCCCCACCTGCCACAAGACCCATCTGCCAGGTTTCATCAACAATGCCGAGGCTTTCAAAGCCAAAGGTGTCGACGAGATTGCCTGTACCGCTGTGAATGATGTCTTTGTCATGGATGCATGGGGCAAATCGCGTGATGTCGGCGACAGGGTGACGCTTCTGGCGGACGGCTCGGGGGCCTTCGCGAAAGCAATCGGCCTTGATCTTGACCTTGATGACGCCGGTCTTGGGCTGCGTTCGAAACGTTACGCCATGCTGGTGGTTGACGGGACGGTCAAGGCCCTTCATATCGAGGATGAAGCCGGGGTTGCCGAAAAGAGCAGCGCCGAAACCATGCTGGAAGCCCTGTAAAGAACAGATCAGATCGCCCCTCGCAGCGATCAGCACCCTTCGGGATTGATATGACTTTGACAGCAGGGAAATTCAAAACAACATTCATCCTGTTGTCTCTCGTGATACCTGTTTTTCTGTTTCCGGATGCCTCCTCTCCCCGAGAAGCGACGCGGCTACCCGCCGTCTGGACAGATCCGGCAACGGGCTATGCCATTGGCGGCTATGATCCCGTTGCCTATTTTGTCCGGGGAAAGGCCGTTTTTCCAAATACACGGATCGAGGCCTTCCAGGGGGCTGTCAACTGGCGTTTTGCCAATATCGGCAACCGCCAGGCTTTCCTTGACCATCCGGAAGTCTATACCCCGCAATTTGGCGGCATGGACCCGGTACAACTGGCAAAAGGCAAGCATGTTTTCGGCAATCCCACCCTGTTCGATGTCTACAGGGGCCGGCTCTATCTGTTTTACAACGGCGTCACCCTGTCCAGATGGCGTTACGACCGGGCCGGTTTTGTCCGCCGCGCCCGCAAGGCCTGGCCACGCGCCGCCCGGCGTCAGAGGCTTGACGTCGGAACACCTCAATTCTGACGCTGGTAAATCCGGCTTTTGCCCACCGGGCAAAAACTAGTGCCAGGAGGTCCGGATTGTGCCCACAAAGCCGGTGACCTTGCTATCAAGTTGCGCGCTCTGAACGGACAACTCCTGTGCACACGCCTTGAGCATATTGACCGTATTGCCGGTTTCGTGGGCCGCGCTCCTGACCATCGAGATCCCCTGCCTGACCTCGTTACTTCCTGCGGCAGCCTGCTCGATATTATGGGTAATTTCCGTTGTCGCGGCATTCTGCTCGGCAATGGCCTCGGCTACCGATCTGGAAAACTCTCCCATTCTGGTGATGACCTCATCGATTTCCGTCATATTGTCCGCAGCCTGCGTGCTTATCGTTTGCAAGGCAGCAATCTGACTGGCGATTTCCTCCGTCGCTTTCGAGGTTTGCTCGGCAAGTGTCTTGACTTCCGATGCGACCACAGCAAACCCTCGCCCGGCTTCTCCGGCTCTTGAAGCTTCAATGGTGGCATTAAGGGCCAGCAGATTGGTTTGTCCGGCAATATCATTGATCATTTCAACGATATTGTTGATTTTGCCTGCCCGCTCCATCAGGTCCTGCATGGTCTGTCTTGATTTTTGCGACGAATCAAGAGCAGCCTCGGCGACGGCACGCGACTGTTCAACCTCGCCACTGATCATGGAAATCGAACTTTCCAGTTGCTGCGACGAGGAGGCAACAGCCGAAACGTTCTCGGCCGATCGATCCGCTGCCCTGTTGACATCATCGGCCTGCATCACGCTGCTATCGGCATTTTGCTGCAAGGTTACAGCAGTCTGTTCCAGCGAACTGACAGCTTTTTTCGTTGCCTCGACAACCGCTCCGACAGAATTTTCAAAATTGCTTGCCAGATCGGACATACTCTTTCTGCGTTCGCGAGCCGCCATTTCCTCAAGCTTCAGCTTGTCTTTTTCAAGACGGTTGACCTCCAGAGCATTCTGCCGGAACACCTCAATGGCACGCGCCATACTGCCGACCTCGTCGGCGCGTTCGATATAATCGATTTTGACATCCATATTCCCCTGCGCGAGTTTGAACATGGTGTTTCTGATCTTGCGGATCGGTCCGACAATGCGTGAAAAGACAATCAGACTGTTAAGGCCGGCCACGAGCAATGTGGCCACAAGCGCGATCCACAACACCGTTTTTCCAAACCCGGCTGCCCGCTTAAGCTTTTGACTCAAACGAGCCTTGCTGGCCGCGATTTCCCGAAGGATCGAACGGTCAAGTGCCGCAAGACCGCGAAGCAGCGACTTTTCTTCGTGTTTCAGGCGGTGTGAAATATCTGCGGGTAGCAATCCCTTTGCGATCAGTTCAGTTACCACATTGATATTGCGTTCATATTCCGAAACTGCCTTTTCAATTTCGGCCAACGCCTTTCGTTCGGTATCATTGATATTCAAAGCAGCGTAGTGTTGCGCGGCGGTGCGAAAGTCACGGATGAATTTTCTGATCTTTTCAACCCGGGGCCTGTCCCGGCGAATGATATAGTTGGAAAAATTGTGGATCATGCCGCCATAGCCAAGAGCCGACAGCATTCGCCCGTAGAGATCAGACTTGCTCTTGCCATTCTCCCCGGCCAGTGACGGATGCACAGCCTTGCGCAGGCTCGCAATGGCATTTATGGCCGGGCCGTCATTGATTTTTACCTGCCTGTCAATTCCGGTTACGGTTTCACCTTCCATAATGGCTTCATTGGCAACCGCAATGGCTTTCATATATTTCAGGATTGTATCGCGCACCACGCCAAGCGCCTTGCGCTCTTTCACTGATATGGGCGAGGCCTTTTATTTGTCGAGCGCGGCAAGGGCCGCTCCTCCGCTCAACATGGCCTTGCGGGAAAACTCTTCCTCGCCGGTCATGATGAATTGCTTGAAGTGGTCAATCATCCCGCCATAGCCGATATTTCGAATCAACGAAGACAGGGAGAGAGCCCGGTTGGCACTGATTTTTTGATAATTGTTCCAGATGGAACGAGAGGATTGAATGTCATTTCTGATACTGTTGGCACTGACGACATAGACTGCTCCGGTGATGAGCGTTGCCGCAATGACAGAAAATCCCAACACACGAATGGTTGGCGTTTTCATTTGCTGTTTCCCGATCGTTTCAAAGTGAAATTGTTTTTTCTTTTTTATCTTTTATTTATGAACAGCAGACCGGTAACAAAAAGTAAACACGAGTTGCCTGACGTCATTATTATTCTTCATGAGGGCAATTTTTTCAGTGATCAGCAAATTTATACAAACAGGCTCTGACAGCCCGTCAATAATAACACACAACTTTCAGCTTTATACCTGACTGCAAAAAGACTGACCTTTTTATTTCGGCACGATCCGCTCCTCCCCCCCGGACAGGCGAGACGCCACACCCGGAAGATGCAAGTCGAATCGGAATTCTGACGGTCACTTGCAACGCCGCCCGGCCCGACCGGATGTTTTTTGCCCGGCTCACGCATCAGCCATGTTTTTCCACTTTTTATTAACA
>JALXEI010000225.1:0-1718 GCA_027069645.1 Hyphomicrobiales bacterium | reverse complement strand
GGCGGACGCCTTGCCCCCTGTGTGTTTTCCGCACGAACGCCCCTCCAATGAGCCGAAAGGTCGCAGGTCAGATCCCGTGGATGTGGAGCAAATGGCATGCTGATTAACCATTAATCCATTGACGACCATATTATCCCATGATATCCCGTTTATACCCATCTAAGGTGGGGATCTTATAGATGGGGCGGCCGGGGAAGCTGGTTTGCATCAATGTCTGTGTCAGGACGCATCCTTTGTGAGGCCACAAGGATGCCTGTAAATCAGCTTCCCCTTCGCCCCTGTTGGATTTGTACTCGCGAAATCAAAACCTTGAACCAATCCATGTCTTTACGGGGGACTTTTTGAAAATTTGTATTCCGGGCCAGGCAACAGCAAGGGTGTAATCGAAAGGCATGGAACAGTTCGTTTCCTCCTTCACCAACAAGATTGACAGCAAGGGGCGTGTATCTGTTCCTGCCAGTTTCCGGGCTATTCTCGCGAAAGAAGGCAGCGAGGGCATATATTGCTATCCGTCGCTCGACGCACCGGCACTTGACGCTGGCGGCACCCGGCTGGTCAATCAGATCGGTGAGTTGCTGGAAGAGCTGGCCCCCTATGGAGATGAAAAGGATCAACTGGCCACCGCGCTATACGGAGACAGTGTCATGTTAAAGATAGACAGCGATGGCCGGATCAATCTGCCCCCTGCATTGCGCGAGCATGCGGGGCTCAAGAACAAGGTTGTTTTTGTGGGGCTTGGGGGAAAATTTCAGATCTGGGAGCCCGAAAAATTCGAGGCTCACCGGTTGCAGGCACGCGAAAAGGTCCGCGAGCTTCGTAAACTTCTCGGCGTGGGGCGCCGCCCCAAAGGGGGCGGCGAAGCTGAGGGGGGACAGGAATAATGTCTGGCGGTGGCGCAGACAATGATCAATCCGGGGGGACAGATCATCGCGCCAATAGCGGACCGGCCGGACATGTTCCTGTCCTCCTTTCAGCCGTGCTGGAAGCTCTGGAACCACAGAAAAACGATATCATTGCAGACGGCACATTCGGCGCGGGCGGCTATACACGCGCCATTCTGGAAGCGGCTGACTGCAAGGTCATCGCCATTGATCGTGACCCCGGCGCGGCCGCGATTGCCGCTAAATTCGACAGGCAATATGGCGACCGCTTTACCTTTCGGCCCGGATGCTTTTCCGAATTACAGACACTCGCGGGAGAAAAGGTTGATGGCGTCGTACTTGATGTCGGCGTTTCCTCCATGCAGATAGACAATCCCCGGCGCGGCTTCTCCTTTCTCCACGACGGCCCGCTTGACATGCGCATGTCGGGGCGTGGCCTGTCGGCCGCAGATATATGCAATACATATAGCGAAACGGATCTGGCGCGCATAATCGCGGGTTTTGGCGAAGAACGCCGGGCCCGCATTATCGCCCGGGCCATTGTTGCCGAGCGGGCGCAAAAACCGTTCGAAACAACCCTGCAACTGGCCGACCTTGTCAGCAGTGTGATCGGGCGTCGCCCGGGGGCTGCCAGACATCCGGCGACGCGGACATTTCAGGCCCTGCGCATTTATGTCAATCGCGAACTTGAAGAACTGGCACAGGGGCTGGCGGCTGCCGAACAGATACTGAAACCCGGCGGACGTCTTGTTGTGGTGAGTTTCCACTCGCTCGAAGACCGGATCGTCAAGCGTTTTTTGAGCCATCGCGCCATACCGAAATCGAAGCCGTCCAGAC
>JALXEI010000224.1 GCA_027069645.1 Hyphomicrobiales bacterium | reverse complement strand
GGCAAGGGGGTGCCGGTGGTGCCCGTTTCGGCGCTTGCGGCAAGGGGGCTCGACAGTCTGATGAAGGCGGTATTTGCCGCTTATGATATATGGAACAAACGATTGCCGACCGGAAAGCTCAACAAATTTCTTGATGAGGCCCTGATGCGCCACACGCCGCCCGCCCCCGGTGGTCGACGTATCCGTTTGCGCTACATGACCCAGCCCAATGCGCGGCCGCCGACCTTTATCGTCTTTTGCTCGCGCCCCAAAGATCTGCCCGAGAGCTATTCGCGCTATCTGGTCAACGGTCTGCGCGAAAATTTTGATTTGCAGGGCACACCCATTCGTCTGCATATGAGAAAAGGCAAAAACCCCTATGCCAGCGACTGATGAGGAGAGTGGACCGGAAATTCTGTTCTATCATCTGGAGCGCGCCCGGTTGATGGATGTGCTGCCCGCCTTGCTGGAAAAAAGTCTGCAACGGAACTGGCGTGTTGTTGTGCAGGTAGCGAACAAAAAACAGGTGGAAGATATCAGTAATAGCTTGTGGACCTTTCGCGATGACAGTTTTTTGCCTCATGGCACTTCGCGGGACGGTTTCGAGCGTGAGCAGCCGGTTTTTCTGACCGATGGCGATGAAAACCCCAACGAAGCGGCGATCCGCTTTTTTATCGAAGGGGCCGAGCCGGAACAGGTCGAGGGGTATGAGCGCATTGTCTATTTGTTCAACGGTCATGACGAACAGGCCGTGATCAAGGCCCGCAAGCAATGGAAAAGGCTGGCCGATGCGGGGGCAAAGGCCACCTACTGGGCGCAGAATGAACGGGGCGGATGGGAGAAAAAGGCATGAAATCAGAAAAGCAGGCACAGGAAGAACAGGAGAGGGCGCGCGCGCTGGCTGACAGGGTGCAGGCCGAAACCGAAGCGAAAGGCGGCGCCTATACAGACTGGTTTGAGGATCTTTATGCCGGGGCGAAGGGGGATGCGACGCTGATTCCCTGGGCCGACGAGGAAGCCCATGTGGCGCTTGTGGAATGGATGGCAGAGCAGCCCCGGGGCGAGGGTAAAAAGGCCATTGATGTGGGCTGCGGGCTGGGTGACAATGCAGTGTTTCTGGCACAGAACGGCTATGAAGTGACCGGTATTGATCTCTCGCAAAGCGCCATTGACTGGGCCAAAAAGCGCTTTGCCGACAGCGGGGTGACGTTCCGTCAGGTTGATCTGTTTGAACTCCCCGATGATCTGGTCGGTCAGTTTGATCTGGTGCATGAAACCTACACCATTCAGGCCCTGCCGGCGGAGATGCGCCCGGAACTGTTGAAAGCCATTGCCGACCTTCTTGCACCCGGTGGACAGTTGCTGGTGATTGCCCGCTCTCGTCCTGAAGATGTAGTGCCCGAAGGACCGCCCTGGGAGCTGGCCAAATCCGATCTGGATGAATTTCTGAAACTGGGGCTGGTCGAGCAATCCGTTCATGAATTTGACGAGGTGCGCCCCGAAGGCCGCGTGGTGCCGCACTGGCGCATCACCTGGCAAAAACCGTGCTGAAGGTCGAAAAGCTGAAGGTGCGCGGGCTGGCCCCCGTCAGTTTTACATTGCACAGGGGTGACGTGCTTGTGGTACGCGGGCCGTCCGGCGCGGGCAAAAGCCTGTTGCTGCGCGCCATTGCCGACCTTGACGAAACAGAAGGTGAAATCAGCCTCGACAAGGGCAGCCGTTCACGCATGGCCCCGCAGAACTGGCGCAAAAAGGTGCGCTATCTGGCGGCGCAAAGCGGCTGGTGGCTGGAGGATGTGGCGGCGCATTTTGCCGATCTCAACGCCGCGAAAAGGCAGGCGGCGGAGCTGGGACTGGCCGCAAAACTGTTTGACAGCCCGGTGGCGCATCTCTCTTCCGGCGAGCGTCAGCGCATGGCCTTTGTCAGGGCGCTGGAAGACCGACCGGATGTTTTGTTGCTGGACGAACCGACTTCGGCGCTGGATGAACAGGCGGCTGCGCTGATGGAAAGGAAAATTCAGGCGCTGCAAAAGGAGGGCCTGATTCTCGTTGTTGTGACCCATTCCAATGCCGAGGCCAAACGGCTGGCAACCCGTACGCTGACCATCAGCAACGGCAAAACGGAGTTTGCAGCTCTATGAACTATATCGCCCTCAGCTACTGGCACCTCGCTATTGCGTCCATACTGATACTCGCCAATGGGATGATTTCGCTGTGGTTTCGTCTCGGGCTGGAGAAAACGCTGGCCATCAATGTGGTGCGCATGCTGGTGCAGTTAAGTCTCATCGGTTTTGTGCTGAAATTCATTTTCGTGCAGACGTCCCCCTTGTGGACCATTGCGCTGGCGGTGATCATGGTGCTAGTGGCCGGGCGTGAAGTGGCGGCGCGGCTGACCACAAGGCTGGCAGGCTGGTGGAGCTATGGCATTGGCACCACGACAATGTTTTTTATCTCCATCTCGACAACCCTGCTGGCCGTCGCCTTTGTGATTTCCCCGGAACCCTGGTTTGCACCGCGCTATGTACTGCCGCTGCTGGGCATGGTGCTGGGCAATACGCTGTCGGGCATATCGCTTGGTCTTGAAACCCTGATCACAACCCTGAAGCGCGAGCGTACTGCTATCGAAGCCCGCATAGCCCTTGGACATCGGCGTTTTGAAGCCATCGAACAGCCTGTGCGGCAAAGCCTTAAAACCGGCATGATGCCGATCATCAACGCAATGGCGGCCAGTGGCATTGTCTCCCTGCCCGGCATGATGACGGGGCAGATCATGGCCGGGGCCGATCCTGTGGAAGCGACCAAATATCAGATATTGATCATGTTTTTGATCGGTGGCGCCACCGCCACCGGCACCCTGCTGGCCGTTATCGCCAGCGCCTTTCGCCTCACCGACGAACGCGCCCGCCTGCGGCTGGACCGGCTGGAAAATGCCGGATCAAAAAACGTCTGACTCTCGCATCTTTTATCCGTCAAATCTTCCGCTTCCCGGGCAAGCGACAGCGCAGAACCGGGATCCAGAGCGGAACGACGGGTATTGCGGAGTGATCGGGCTGGCATGTTGCTCACGGTGTGTACCCCTGGCCCCCGGCTCAAGGCCGGGGAGTGGGAGGGAGGACGTAAAATCGCATTCTACGCTTCCCGGGCAAGCGCAGCGCAGAACCGGGATCCAGGGTTGCACGACGGGTGTTGTGGAGAGATTCGGGGCGACAGGTTGCTCACGGTGTGTGGCCCTGGGCCCCGGCTCGGAGGCCGGGGAGCGGTTGGAAGGCTTTCCCGGCTCAGGCCCGGGGCGCGGGAGTGGCGGTCACATTTGCCAGCAATTCCTGTTGCACCGGCGGATTGCCGGCGACAACGGAGCCGCTGGTCAGCATATTGTTTTCACCTTCCATATCGGACACAAGACCACCGGCCTCGCGCACGATAACAATCCCGGCGGCCATGTCCCAGGCCTGAATGCCGCGCTCCCAGTAGCCATCGAATCGCCCTGCGGCCACCCAGCAAAGGTCAACAGCTGCCGATCCGGTGCGTCTTATGCCAACAGCGGTTTGCATCACCTGGCGACATTCATGGATAAAGCGCTCGCGTCCCGGTTTGCCACGATGGGGTATGCCGGTCACCACAACGCTGTCTTCGAGCTTTTCGCGCCCGGTCACGCGGATGCGGCGGTCATTGAGATAGGCGCCGCGCCCTTTTTCGGCGGTATACATTTCATCCATCACCGGATTATAGACCAGCCCGGCCACCAGTTCGCCATCACGCTCAAGGGCAATGGAAATGGCAAACAGCGGGATGCCGTGCAAAAAATTCGTGGTGCCGTCGAGCGGATCGATGATCCATCTGTGGGTTTTATCTGCGCCCTCGATCTCGCCCTGTTCCTCCATCAGAAAACAGTAGTTCGGGCGGGCATGAGACAATTCCTCGTAGATCATCTTTTCGGCGCGGGTATCGGCGCGCGAAACAAAGTCGGCAGGCCCTTTGGTGGCGACCTGTAAATGTTCCACCTCGCCAAAATCGCGTGACAGGGCGCGTCCGGCCTTTCGTGCCGCCTTGATCATGACATTCATAAGCGCCGATGCTGGCATGTTTTTCTCCGCTGTATATAGAGTATCAAAAGGGAAGGTCCATGACCTAGCCCATAACGGCGATATTGTCGATAAGTCTTGTGTGTCCCAGCCTGGCGGCTACCAGCAGGCGCGCCGGGGTGCCGTCATATGAATTGAACGGCTCAAGCGTTTGCGCGTCTCGCAATTCCAGATAGTCGGGCTCAAAACCGGCCTTTTCCAGCCTCGTCCAGGCCCGTTCCCGCAAGGCGGCAAACGGGGCGCCATCCTTAAGCTGCGCCGCAATGTCCTGCAAAACCCTGTAGAGCAGGGGGGCTGTCTGCCTTTCTTCGGGCGACAGATAGGCATTGCGCGAAGACAGCGCGAGGCCATCCTTTTCGCGCACCAGCGGCGCACCGAGGATCTCCACCGGTAAGGCGAGATCAGATACAAGGCGCTTGATGACCAGCAATTGCTGATAGTCCTTTTCGCCAAAAACCGCCACATCCGGTGTGACCTGCATCAGCAGACGGGTGACAACCGTGGC
>JALXEI010000223.1 GCA_027069645.1 Hyphomicrobiales bacterium | reverse complement strand
TGAAGCCAGCGGCGACAGCTATTCCAGCGTTGAGGATGGCCGGGGCTCGGCCTTCAATGACGTCATTACCGGTACCACCGGTCGCAATGTCATTCATGGCGAGGGCGGCGACGATACCATCAATGGTGGTGATCACAACGACACCCTGTTTGGCGAGGACGGTATCGACACGCTGCGCGGCGAAGCCGGTGTTGACCGCATCTTTGGTGATGGCGGCAATGATATTCTGTATGGCGGCGACGAGGTCGGCGTTGGCGACAATATACGCGGCGGTCTTGGTGACGACGAGATTCATGGCGGTACCGGTGAGGATCGGCTGACCGGCGATGATGGCGACGACACCATCTACGGCAATGCCGACGATGACCGGGTGTTCGGTTCGGCAGGCAATGATACCATTTACGGGGGCGATGATATTGCCGGTGTCGGCTCGGGAGCCGACAATCTGCGTGGCCAGGACGGCAATGACCTGATATATGGCGGCGATGGCAATGATGTCATCACCGGCGATGCAGGGACTGACACCCTGTATGGCGGTGCCGATGATGACAAGCTCTATGGTCAGACGGGCAATGACAACCTGTACGGCGAAGCCGGCAATGATCTTCTGCGCGGCCATGAGGGCGATGACATTCTCAATGGTGGCGACGGTGCCGATGTTGTCGATGGTGATGACGGAGACGATATTCTAAACGGCGACGCTGGCAATGACCGGCTTATCGGGGACGGGGGTATTGACACACTCCACGGCGGTGATGGTGACGACCAGGCTTATGGCGGGCTTGGTAACGACAATATCTTTGGTGATGCCGGTAATGATCTGCTTTATGGCCGTGACGACAATGATACCCTCGATGGCGGATCAGGTGACGATACCCTCAATGGCGATGCCGGCGATGACAATCTCACCGGTGGCAGTGGCAATGACCGTCTGTTCGGCGGTGCCGGTACCGATGATTTCATTTTCACCGACGGTTTTGGTGTCGATATCATCTTCGACTTCGCCAATGACGGGCTGGAAAAAATCGATCTCGCCGGCCTCACCAGCATCACCGATTTTGCCGATCTCGCCGCCAATCACCTCAGTGAAGTCGGTGGCAATGCGGTGATCACGGATGGCGTCAACACCATCACCATCAGCGGCGTCAGCCAGGCCCAGATCGACGCCGGCGACTTTTTGTTCTAGTAATTTGCCTCTTTGAAGGCTGAAAAAGTGACTGCTCGCGCCCGCCGCGCGAGCAGCTTGTACCATCCGCCCCTGATAATGACGCACTTTATGGAATCGTGTAAGCGGCTCCCCTTGTAATGTGGAGCTTTATCCCGTTCAGCGGAAAAAAGAGGCCTCAGCCTCCCCCTTTTTCATTTTCCGCCCCACCCCACCGAAGGGCTCGCCCTTTCGAAAGCAGTTTTTAAAGAGGGGTTTGGGGATAAATCCCCAACGCTGTGCGCGTCGCACGCCTGTCTGGCGAAGACAAGCGGCGACAGCCGCTTTTTATACCGGGCAATGAGTTAATATCCAGGACGATTGGTAATTACATCCAATCAATTCAGGCGAGATCAGGCAGGGGCAAAAGACCGGATTTCCCGTCCATATCCCGCCCCAGCGCGTCAAAAACCGCCCGAACAACAGCATCGGCATCGAGCCCGGCCTTTTGATACATCAGTTCGGGCCTGTCATGATCCAGAAAACAATCCGGCAAGGCCAGCGGGCGCACCCTGAGGCCATGATCCAGCAAACCTTCGAAAGCAAGGAAATTCAGAACCCGCGAACCAAAGCCGCCAATTGCCCCCTCTTCCAGAGTGATCAGCACTTCATGATGACGGGCCAGTTGACGGATCAGATCCTCATCAAGGGGTTTGGCAAAACGTGCATCGACGAGGGTTGTCGAAAGGCCAAAGCCGTTGAGACGCCGGGCCGCTTCTCTTGCAACCGCAAGACGCCCGCCCAGCGACAACAGCGCCACCTTGCTACCTTCTTGCACAACACGCCCCCTGCCAATTTCCAGGAGCAGCGGTGAGGCCGGCAATTCAAGCCCGCTGCCCTCGCCGCGCGGATAGCGAAAACTGATCGGCCCTTCATCATAAGCCGCGGCCGTGGCCACCATGCGAGCCAGTTCCACCTCGTCACTGGCGGCCATCACGACCATTCCTGGCAGATTGGACAAGAAAGCCAGGTCAAACGAGCCGGCATGGGTCGGCCCGTCGGCGCCCACAAGACCGGCCCGGTCTATGGCAAAGCGCACCGGCAGTTTCTGTATGGCCACATCATGCACGACCTGATCATAGGCCCTTTGCAAAAAGGTTGAATAGATCGCCACAAAAGGCTTCAGGCCGTCTGCGGCCTGACCGGCGGCGAAGGTCACGGCATGCTGTTCGGCAATCCCCACATCAAAACAGCGCTCGGGAAACTTTCGAGCAAATTTCCCCAGCCCCGTACCATCGGGCATGGCGGCGGTAATGGCCGTAATGCGCCGGTCCTTTTGCGCCTGCGCGATCAGTTCATCCGCAAAAACAGAGGTATAGCTGCGTGCGGAAGATTTTTCCTGTTCACCGGTAATGACGTTGAAACGGCTGACACCGTGATATTTGTCGGCACTGTTCTCGGCATGCCTGTAGCCTTTGCCCTTTTGCGTGCGCACATGCAGCAAAATCGGTCCCTGATCGGCATCGCGGATATTGCGCAGAACCGGCATCAGATGCTCGAAATTGTGACCGTCAATCGGCCCGACATAATAAAAACCAAGCTCTTCGAAGAAAGTCCCGCCAGCCCAGAATGTGCGGGTGTGTTCCTCGGCGCGCCGTGCCCGCTCTTCCCATTTTTTTGGCAATACCCTCGCCAGTTGCTTGGCGATATCTCTTAAATAGAGATAGGTGCCTCCAGACGACAGACGGGCAAAATAGGCCGCCATTGCCCCGACCGGCGGGGCGATCGACATATCATTGTCGTTGAGAACAACAATCATGCGGCTGTCCATTGCACCGGCATTGTTCATGGCTTCATAGGCCATACCGGCACTCATCGCCCCGTCACCGATCACCGCTATGATCCTGTGATTCTGTTCCAGTTGATCGCGCGCCACCGCCATGCCCAGACCGGCAGAAATGGATGTGGAACTGTGACCCGCACCAAACGGGTCATATTCGCTTTCCTTGCGTTTGGTAAAACCGGAGAGCCCGCCGCCCTGACGCTGGGTGCGCATCCGGGCCCGGCGTCCCGTGAGGATCTTGTGCGGGTAGGCCTGGTGCCCGACATCCCAGATCAGGCGATCGCGGGGGGTATCAAAGACCTTGTGCAGGGCTATCGTCAGTTCAACGACACCGAGACCGGCTCCGAGGTGGCCCCCGGTCCTTGAGACAATATCGACCATTTCGGCGCGCAATTCGCTTGCCAGCCGGGGCAACTGGCTGTCATCTATATGATCAAGATCGGCGGGACTTTCGATTTTATCCAGCAGCGGTGTTTGCGGTAACATGGGCTGTCCAACTCGTCTGTTTTACATCATGCGGGCAACGAAGCCCCCGCCACACTTCCCCGCTTCAGGCCGTGAACTCGTAAACGGCCTAAAGCACTATACCCGACATCCGGGCAACAGGAAGACACAAATATGCAGAAAATCAGTATTTTTGGCCGTTTTTCGTCGCCCCCCGAACAATCGGCCCATTCTTGTTAACGACCGCCAAACAGGGACTTGACGATAATCCGGCTGATCTGACGCCCGAAAGAACGCAACAGGCTCTTGCCAAAAGCTTCCAATGGCCCCTGCCTGCGCGACCGACGACCGGCAGCTTTTTTCGCTTCCTTCTCCTCGGCTTCCCGTTTTGCGGCTTCCTCCTGCCTGATCTTGCGCTCGGCCCATCGTTTTTCCAGAATTTCATAGGCCGACTCGCGATCCACTTCCTCTTCATATTTCCCCGCCACCGGACTTTTTTCCATCAGGGCCGCCCGCTCATCTGCTTCAAGCGGTCCCAGTCGCGAGGAAGGCGGCCGGATCAGGGTGCGCTGCACCATTGACGGTTCGCCTTTTTTCTTCAGGGTGGATACCAGCGCCTCCCCGACTCCCAGCTCCATGATGGTTTTTTCCGTATCAAGGTCCGGATTCTGGCGAAACGTACTGGCTGCCGCCCTGACGGCTTTTTTCTCGCGCGGCGAAAAGGCCCGCAATGCGTGCTGAACGCGATTACCAAGCTGGCTTGATACGCTGTCCGGCACATCCAGCGGGTTTTGTGTGACAAAATAAACGCCAACACCCTTGGAGCGGATCAGCCGCACCACCTGTTCAACTTTTTCCAGCAGCGCCTTTGGCGCTTCATCAAACAAAAGATGAGCCTCGTCGAAAAAGAAAACCAGCTTCGGCTTGTCCGGATCCCCGACTTCCGGCATTTCATCGAACAGTTCAGAGAGTAGCCATAGCAGGAAGGTGGCGTAAAGGCGCGGCGATTTCATCAGTTCGTCAGCTGCAAGAATATTGATAAAGCCGTGACCATCATAGGTGGTGCGCATGAATTCGCTGATTTTCAGGGCCGGTTCGCCAAAAAATTCTTCGGCCCCCTGCTCCTCCAGCACAAGCAGGCGGCGCTGGATGGCCCCC
>JALXEI010000222.1 GCA_027069645.1 Hyphomicrobiales bacterium | reverse complement strand
AAGACGGCATCATCCTCAAAAGCGAAGCCAATCTGGTCGCCTCGCGCAGCGCCGACTGGTCAGCATCAGCCCTTGCCACCCGCCACAAAATCGAGCAGCTTTTTGCCGATTTGCCCTCCTGAGCCTTCAACCTGGAGGACATGGTGGATAAATGTTTAATAAAGTTCCGCTATATTCACTGTTGAAACAGAAGGGCAGGCCCGCAAACCGCATGAGGGTTCGGCAATTGAAATGAGTGGAACGGGTACCATAGCTGCTGTCGTGGTGGTCGTTGGCGCAACTGCCGCCGTTGGTGTGGCCCGTCACCAGGGATGGGGGGCCTTCGGCGAGTTTGAGCAAATGCTCCCGCCTGCGGAACCCGGCAATTGCAAACCGCAAGTCCTGAGCATTGGCTGGTCAACAGGGGCCGGTGCGCGTCCTGTCGCCGAAACCAGAGCCCTGATAAAATGGTCAAAAAAGGCCACGGTTTACGGTCAGCGCTATGCAAGCTGGCACAATGCCCGGGCGCGCGATATCACATGCCGCAAATATATTCATCACCAGACCAAATGTACCGCCCGGGGTCGCCCCTGCGAACAGCAGGCCTATCGCGACCTTGATGTGCGTTTCTAACCCGCATTTCCCCCCTGCCCCGGACTAACCCGCATCGGCGACGATAATGCGGCGGGAGGTGAGCCAGCGCATGATTTTTATGGAGATGGCGGAAAAAGCATTTTTCAGGGCTTCGACTCCGGCAACAGTGCTGTCGCTGACGGCTCGGACCGTTGCGGAAAATTCGCGCGAGGACACAAGAGCCCCCTTGTCTTCATCCACCAGCTTGACAAACAGCCGGATGTGCGCCCGTGCCGTGCCGTGATTGACCTCGACCTGGAAATCGCGAATTTCCAGCGACAGGCCGAAATCGCCGCGAATACGATCATTGCCGGCACTGACAGCCCGCAAAATATGGCTGTTTTCAAAACTCTCGACGAGACGAAACTGCAACAGTCTTGGCAGTTTGTCCGTCCAGGCCGCCGCGGCAAAATAGCTGATCTCGTGCGGACCGGGTTTGATGGCAATGCGGGCCGTGGACAGGGCCTCGACGGCTGATGGCTCATTGACCGTCAATTGTATATCAAGATGACCAAGCCGATGGCGCGGCGCTGCCGACAGATCATAGGTTACAGGCGGTGGTTCGCTGTTCGCCCCGACGAGGGACGCAACAGTACACCCCGTCAGTCCGCCTGACAGAACAAGGATCATTACAACCCACGCTACAACTGAACCGGTTCTCTTCAACACCGGACTTCCCTTTCGCATGTCATGACGGGACCGGAACCGAACACCACAACCGGCGCCCGTTTACGCAATACGCACTTCCCCGCTCCCGCGACAATCCTGACGCAACACACATTACGCGACACACTCCGGATCATCTAGTTTGATTTATACTCTCTTACCTGTTTGCCCCCGAATATCAATCCCTGTGGATTTCGTTCAATTCTGTTCATCACCCGCTCCATCGCCCTCACCATGCGGCGGCCCTCGCGCATCAGCCCCTCGAATTCCCGCAGGCCCCCCTTGGCAAAGCGGGCCATGCCGGCAGAACTGTCACCCAGCGAGCGATCAAGCTTTTCAGCAAGGTTCTTAAACGAGGTCGCCGCGAGGCTGATCTCCGTCATCATTGACGTTCCGTCCTCGCCGGTGACGAAACCCGAAATATTGTCCAGTGTCGTTTCGAGCTTGGCCGAAACGCCCTTGAACTGTTCGGTAATCTGCCTGACATTTGCAAGAATGGCGGTGATATCGGCATCCTTGTCCACAAGCATGGCGCTGAATTTTTCGGCATTTTTCGAGGTCGCCGCCAGCGCCGCGATGATCTCGCCAATGTTTTTTTCATTGCCGGCGACCAGTTTGTCCAGCCGGTCTATGGTCGCACCCGCCTTGCGGGAGGCGTTGGAAATCGCCTCTATGGTTTCACGTACCTTTTTTTCGTTGTCGGCCACCAGTTTGTCGAGCCGCTGCATGGTTTTTCCGGCGATTCTGGCCGTATCTCCTGCCGATGATACAGCCTTGTCCGCATGATCCATCAAGCTGGCGATTTTTTCCTTGTTGCGATCCAGCTCTTTGGTGAACCCCTCGATATTTTTCAGCGTATCGCGCACCAGTTTTTCATTATTGGCCACCAGTTCATCAATGCGCCGCAACACCGTATTGGCATTGTCGAGCACTTCGGGCGCCGCCTCAAACACCGAGGAACTGCCGCCCCCTGGAGCAGCATTGATGACCGGGAAACGGCCATCATTTCCGGCCACCAGCAATGCGGCATCCGGTGTCCCTGGCGTAATCATCACCGAGGAATAGGCCGACAGCCCCTGACTGACAATGCGCGCATAAGAGTTGGTGCGCACAGGAATTTCCCGCCTTATGGTCACCAGCACTTTCGTGCGGCGCGGGTCAACAGGATCAATCTCGAATTTCTCGATTTTTCCCACCTTGAGACCGTTAAACAGCACCGTGCTGGCCGGTGCCAGACCGGTCACAGGCCCCTTGAACAGAATATAGTAGCGATGAACCGACGTACCGGTACCGTAATTCTGAATCCAGAATACAAAGGCAAAGCCGGTCAGCGACGCCAGTATGATAAAAGCGCCAATGAGAATATGATTTGCTTTTGTTTCCATTTAATATCTGCTCACAGTAATGGCATCGCGCCAGCGGTACGGGAAACGGCCCGCGGACCACAAAAATATCTCTCTACCCAGGGGTGATTCGGCATTTTACGCAACTCTTCCGGCCTGCCGGTGCGCACAATTTTCCAGTCTGCCAGAACGGCCACACGATCACAAATCGAAAACAGGCTGTCGAGATCATGGGTGACCATATAGACCGTCAGCCCGAGGGTTGACTGCAATTGCCGGATCAGGCGATCAAAAGCCGCTGCGCCAATGGGGTCCAGCCCCGAGGTCGGCTCATCAAGAAAAACAATTTCGGGATCAAGCGCCAGCGCCCGTGCCAGCCCTGCCCTTTTGCGCATACCACCCGACAGTTCGGAAGGGAATTTGTAGGCCGCATTGGCGGGCAGACCGACCATTTTCATCTTGATCAGCGCCAGTTCGTACATCATTTCTCCGGGCATATCGAGATGTTCGCGCATGGGCACCTGAATATTTTGCAAAACCGTCAGCGCACCAAACAGTGCGCCATCCTGAAACAGCACACCAAGACGGGTATCCATTGCGATGCGCTCGGCTTCATTGAGTTTTTGCACATCCCTGTCAAAAATCTCGATGGTTCCGCGCTGATAGGGCAACAGGCCGGTGATACAACGCATCAGTACGGATTTGCCGGTCCCCGATCCCCCGACAATGCCGAGCACCTCGCCGCGATACACATCCAGCGACAGATTGTCGAAAATCGTCTGATGCGCAAACCCCTTGCAAAGATTGCGCACGCGGATCACCGCTTCACGTTCTCCGGTAATGTTGACGATATCACTCATCTAGAATCCGATCGCTGCCAGAAACATTGCAAACAGGGCATCAAAAATAATGACAAGAAAAATGGCTTTCACCACCGCAATGGTCACATGATAGCCAAGGCTTTCGGCGCTGCCCTCGACCTTGAACCCTTCCATGCAGCCCACAAGACCGATAATCAGCGCCGCAAAAGGGGCCTTGAGGATACCGGCCAGAAAGTGCCGCATGGAAACCGAGGCGTGCAAATTGTCGATATAGCTGAGGGCGTCCATACCCAGATAGAACGAGGCCATCATGCCGCCACCCAGCAGGCACATAAGATCGCCCAGAAAGGCCAGCAGCGGCACCACCACAACCAGCGCCAGCACACGTGGCAGAACCAGCACCTCGACCGGATCAAGTCCGATGGTGCGCATGGCGTCCACTTCCTCGCGCATTTTCATGGAACCGATTTCGGCGGTGAAAGCCGAGCCCGACCGCCCCGCGACAATAATGGCCGTCAACAAAACCCCGACCTCGCGCAGCGTCAAAACCGCCAGCATGTTCACCGACAGCGGTTCGGCGCCGTAATAGGCCAGTTGCACCACCCCCTGTTGCAGGATCACCGCACCGATGAGAAAACAGATCAAACTGATAATCCCAATGGCCCGAAAGCCCACATGTTCGAGCTGATGAACGAAAGCCACATGGCGAAAACGGCGCGGATGCAGGACATTGTGGACAAAGCTGACCGCAATCGTGCCCAGAAACCCGAGGATCATCAAGGCATCGCGCCCCAGACCGCCAATACCCGCCAGAGCATCATCGAGGGATCTGCGGAACGGACTTAACCGGCGATTTTGCGGCCGCCCTGCCTCATCCAAACGACGCACTTCCTCGATAAGGAGATGATGATCGTTGCGCGCGCCGACAAATTCTGTTTCAAGACCGCGCTGCGTCCATTTCTTGCGGGTACTGTTGATCAGCCACGCCCCCGCCACATCCAGCCTTCCCAGCCCGCCGAGGTCAATCTCCCCCTGATGGCTGGAAAAAAGAGTCGAGGGCATGACAATGGCATCGATCCGGCGTTGCAACCGCGCCACCTCGCGGATCGTCCATGCGCCCGTTATTCGCAGGCGAAATATATTGCTTTCGTGCTCGACATGAAAAT
>JALXEI010000221.1 GCA_027069645.1 Hyphomicrobiales bacterium | reverse complement strand
CTGGGCCTATTTTGATGCCTCGCTATTCCCGGGAATTGGCGCGATGGGTCTTGAGGGACGTAATGCCGTAACCGGTGGTCAGTGGCCACCGGTGGCAATGGAAACCGATAACGGATTTTTCAAGTCCACCTCTGCCCCCTGCCACATACCGTTGCTCAACACCATCATTCTGCTCACCTCGGGGGCGACAGTCACCTATGCACATCATGCGTTGCTGGAAAACAATCGCAAGGGCCTGATTATCGGGCTGATCCTGACCGTATTGCTGGGGATGACCTTTACCTTCTTCCAGGGCTATGAATATATGCATGCCGAATTTTCCTATGCCGGTCATATTTATGGCTCGACCTTTTTCATGGCCACCGGCTTTCATGGCGCTCACGTGATTATCGGCACCATCTTTCTGGCTGTCTGCCTGTGGCGGGCCTGGCGCGGTGACTTTACGCCAAAACAGCATTTTGGCTTTGAGGCAGCGGCCTGGTACTGGCATTTCGTCGATGTCGTCTGGCTGTTTCTGTTTGCCGCAATCTATGTCTGGGGGGCTGGTGGCGCACATGCTGCCGGGCATTGATCGGCAAAAAAGAGAGAAGCCGGGCTTTTGTTTCATGGGCTCTCAAAGGGGTGGCGAGGGCCGCCCCTTTTCGCTGACGGAGACAGGATGTTCAATAACGGTTGTTCGCATCAAGAAAGAGGTGGGTCATGACTGACGACAAGGCCGAGCGAGAAAATGATCATCCGGTACGTTCGGGGCTTTCTGGCCATTGTCCGCGCTGCGGCAGGGGAAAGCTGTTTGCCGGTTTTCTGCAACTGGCCAAAGGCTGCGATCACTGTCATCTGGATTATGATTTCGCCGATTCAGCCGATGCGCCTGCGGTCATGGTGATTCTGCTGGCCGGTTTTGTCACCGTGTTCGGCGCTTTGATCGTCGAAGTGACCTATCAGCCGCCTTACTGGGTACATGCGGTTTTGTGGATCCCGCTGGCCATTTTGCTGCCGCTGGCCATTTTGCGCCCACTCAAGGGGGGGATGGTCGGTTTGCAGTACAAGAACAAGGCCAAAGAGGCACGGTTCGGAGATGAGGGCCATGAATGATGGTCGGTGTGATGAACAAAAAAACTCTTTTGCTGAGCGCTCTGGTGCTGGCGGCGTTTATTGTTCTCATCCGTCTTGGCAACTGGCAGGTGCGGCGACTGGCGTGGAAAACGGCACTGATCGAGAAAATCCATCAACGCCTCAAACAGCCGCCTGTTTCTCTTGAAAATATTGCGAAGCGTTTTGCAGCCGGTGAAAATCTGGACTATGTGCCTGTGCGCTTGCGTGGCAGATTTCTGCACGAATATGAAAGACATCTGTACCACCAGAATGAGAAGGGGCGTCCGGGCTGGTATATTTATACCTTGTTTCAGACCGGCAGAGAGGTGGATCACAGCAAGCGTCTTGTCATCGTCAATCGGGGTTTTGTGCCTGTTGAATTGAAAAAGGCTGAAACACGCCTTGAAGGATTGATTCGGGGCGAGATTGAAGTGGTTGGTCTGATCCGCTCCCCTCAAAAGAAAAAATACCTTACAGATCCACCCAACAATCCAGGAAAAAATGAATATTTCTGGCCATCCTTCAAAGATATGGTTGGGCATGTGGATATGCTTGCGAGTCGGCAGACAGGATTTCAGCTCCTGCCGCTGTTTGTCGATTTGCGCTCGCCCGCGCCCCCCGGCGGCTGGCCGCGTCCCGGCGTGACAAGGGTCAATTTGTCGAATAACCATCTGGGCTATCTCATCACATGGTACGGGCTTGCACTTGCCCTGCTGGCGGTTTATGGATTTTTTCTGTATGGACAATGGAAAAAGCCTGCCGAACAACAGTCAGCAAGGGATGAACAGTGAAATATCAAAGCACGCGCGGTGGCGCACCGGTTGTTGGATTTGAACAGGCCTTGCTGGCGGGGCTGGCAAAAGATGGCGGGCTTTATGTACCGCAAGACTGGCCGCAAATGTCCCGTGACGAGATTGCAGGGCTCGCCGGTCTTCCCTATTCCGAACTGGCCCTGAAGGTGATCACGCCCTTTGTCGGCGCGGATTTCAGCCAAAGTGAACTGCAAACCATGCTGGCGGATGCCTATTCCGGTTTTAATCACAAGGCCATAGCGCCACTGGTGCAGCTTGACAGCAATGATTTTGTGCTGGAGCTGTTTCACGGGCCAACGCTCGCCTTCAAGGATTTTGCCATGCAGTTGCTGGCCCGGCTGATGGACAGGGCACTGGAACGGCATGGGCGACGGGCGACCATTGTCGGGGCCACCTCGGGGGATACGGGCGGGGCGGCCATCGAGGCCTTTCGCGGTCGCGACAATATCGATGTATTCATCCTGCACCCGCACAACAGGGTGACGGATGTGCAGCGTCGCCAGATGACCACGCCGGTCGAGGAAAATGTCCACAATATCGCCCTTGAAGGGGATTTCGATGATTGTCAGCATCTGCTGAAGGCACTGTTCAACGACCATGAATTGCGCGATGAATTGCAACTGGCCGGGGTCAACAGCATCAACTGGGCGCGCATTGTCGGCCAGATTCCCTATTATTTCGCCGCCGCAACCGCATTGGGCGCGCCTCATCGTGAAACAGCCTTTTGTGTGCCGAGCGGCAATCTGGGTGATATATTTGCCGGTTTCGTCGCCCGCAAGATGGGGCTGCCTGTGGGCAGGCTGGTCATTGCCACCAATGTCAATGATATTCTGGCGCGCACGCTGGAAACAGGGCGTTATGAAACGAGGGATGCGGTCGCCACAGACAGTCCAAGCATGGATATTCAGGTGTCGAGCAATTTTGAGCGCCTGCTTTATGAGCTTTCGGGCCATGACAGCGCGTGGCTGAAAGGCTTTATGGAGGAATTCGCGCAAAACGGAACGGCAGAACTGGGCGAGGGAGTGCACAAGAAATTCAGGAAACTGTTTGCAGCGGGACGCCTTGATGATGACGGGACACAGGAAGTGATCAGACAGGTCCGTCAGGGTGGCGGCGGTTATGTGGCTGACCCGCATACGGCTGTGGGACTTGGTGTGGCGGCTCAAATGCGCGAACAGGGAGAAGTTGCCGCCAGCATGCCGCTGGTCACCCTGTCCACGGCCCATCCGGCAAAATTCCCCGATGCGGTTGAGCGTGCCACGGGTGAACCGCCCTTTCAACCTGAAATCATCGTTGCGCAAAAGGGCTTGCCCGAGCGTTTTGAAGTGCTGGCCAATGATTTCGAACAGGTGGCCGCCCATATCAGATCCCGGGCGCGGGTACTGACCTGAATTTCTGGCATGCGATTTGCTAACAGCAGGAGGCAAAAATTCTGGCCAGTGGCACGGGATCATGGTCGCATGTACGGTGAAACAGAGGGAAAGTGTTCATGGCTTTTTTGAAAAGCACGAACAGGAAGGACATCGGCACGGCCCTGTTCGGGAAGAACATTGTCCTGCGCACTCCGGAGACCGGGGATTATGATCAGTGGGTTGCCCTGCGAATGGCCAGCGAAAAATTCTTGCGCCCCTTTGAACCTGCATGGAGTGCCGATGATCTGACCAGACGCAGCTTTCGCAAGCGCGTGGACTTTTACAGGCGCGGTCAGCGCGAGGGGCGGTCGTGGTCGTTTTTTCTCAAATCCTGCACGGATGAAAGACTGCTGGGCAGCCTCACCCTGTCAAATATTCGATATGGTGTCGTCAGTTCGGGAACACTGGGTTACTGGATCGGTCAGCCTTATGCGCGAAAGGGCTATATGAACGAGGCCATCGGGGTTCTTTTGCCTTTTGCCTTCAAAACCCTTAATCTGCACCGCCTGGAAGCGGCCTGTCTGCCCGATAATCGCGCTTCGGTGGGGCTGTTGCAGAAAAACGGTTTCAGACAGGAAGGTTTGGCCCGGAAATATCTTCGGATTAACGGTGTCTGGCAGGATCATTTGCTATTTGCGCTGCTTGAAGATGAATATCAGGCATGAAAGAGCGGCAAGGTCACTGTTTGGCCGAATTTTCAGTGCGTTCTGGAGGTTGAAAACGCGCCGAACAGAAGAAATGGCCCTGTTGCCCTTCGTTTTCCGTTACAGGGCCGGGCAGGAAAACAGGTCTGACATCGGGGTCTGGCCCGATTGACCGGGAAGAAATGCCGGTCCGGCCGGTCAGCTTTGGAGTATAAAACCAGACAATGAACGGTTACAGGAATAAATGGGCTTGCCACCGGCGTGATGCTCTTGCGTGCATCACTAACGGGTTGATGCTGGCGGTTTCGTCCCTGTTGATCCTGTTCTCGCCGCGGCCAGCCCTGGCTCTTGATCCCGTCACGATCTCCCGAAATACAGACATTATTGATATATCGGCGCATGGTGTTTTTTATGAAGGGCGCGGCGACCGCTTGCAGGTGGCGACGGCGCCTGGTCCTGACGGGATTGCCGGGCGCATGGCTGTGCGGGCATCGGTGCCGGGCAGTAATCCGCGCTGGGTGGTGTTTGCGCTTTCGAACAAAAGCAGTGAAACGGTCGAGCGCTGGCTGACGGCGCCGCACTACAGCCTGCTGGGATCGCAGTTTTTCCATCCCGATCTCGACAAGCCGCGCATTACCCGGGTGACCCCT
>JALXEI010000220.1 GCA_027069645.1 Hyphomicrobiales bacterium | reverse complement strand
GCCTTTTCAATATCCTTCACCGCTTCGGGCTGCATGGTCATGCCGGTGAAATAGGGCGGATTCTGCACATAGGTGGAACTCATATCCCAGTCATAGGTTTCGCCGCCGGAGGTTTTGACGGCCTGCCAGTGCTCATCCCCCCTGAATACATCACCATAACGGCTGGCGAACATGTCCGGTGTGATGCATGAACGCACCAGATCGGCAACTTCCTGATTTGTGGGCCAGATGTCCTTGAGATAGACAATCTGTCCGTCATCGCCCAGCCCGACCATTTCGCTGGCAAGGTCAATGCGCATGGTACCCGCCAGCGCATAGGCAACAACGAGAGGCGGGGAGGCGAGGAAATTGGCCTTGATGTCGGGACTGATGCGGCCTTCAAAATTGCGGTTGCCCGAGAGAACGGCACAGGCCACCAGATCATTGTCGTGAATGGCTTTGGAAATCTCGGGGTCGAGCGGTCCCGAATTACCGATGCAGGTGGTGCAGCCATAGCCCACAAGGTCAAAACCAAGGGCTTCAAGGTCCTCCATCAATCCGGCCTTTTGCAGATAGTCGGTGACCACCTGTGAACCGGGGGCCAGCGAGGTCTTGACCCAGGGCTGTACGGAAAGGCCCCGTTCGCGCGCCTTGCGGGCCAGCAATCCGGCGGCGATCAGCACAGCCGGGTTGGAGGTATTGGTGCATGAGGTAATGGCGGCGATCATCACATCACCATGACCAATGCTGCCGCCCAGCTTCGTGTCGATCTGCACTTCACTGTCAAGATCGGCGGCGGTTTTGCCAAATTCGTTTTGCAGCACTTCATCAATGCGTTGCTTTGCGCGATCCAGGTCAATGCGGTCCTGCGGGCGTTTGGGACCGGAAATGGCCGGTTTGATGGACGACAGGTCAAGCTCCAGCACATGGGTAAAGACGGGTTCTGTATCCTTTTCGCGCCACAGCCCCTGGGTTTTTGCATAGGTTTCCACGAGCCCGGCTTCGTCGCTGCGCCCGGTGGCGCGCAGATAGTTGAGGGTATCATCATCGACAGGGAAAAAACCGCAGGTGGCGCCATATTCAGGGGCCATATTGGCCAGCGTCGCCTGATCTTCCAGCGACAAATGATCCAGGCCATCGCCGAAATATTCGACAAATTTGCCAACAACCCCGTGTTCACGCAGCATTTCGACAACCCGCAAGACAAGGTCTGTGGCGGTCAGCCCTTCACCAAGCGCACCGGTCAGACGAACGCCAACCACTTCGGGTATGAGCATGGAAACGGGTTGCCCGAGCATGGCCGCTTCGGCCTCGATGCCGCCGACACCCCAGCCCAGAACGGACAGACCGTTGACCATCACCGTATGGCTGTCGGTGCCGACCAGCGTATCGGGATAGGCGTAAGTCTCGCCGCCCGTTTCGTTTGTCCAGACGGTTTTTGACAGATATTCCAGATTGACCTGATGGCCAATGCCGGAGTCAGGCCGGACAACGCGGAAACTGCCCAAGGCGCTGCCGCCCCAGCGCAGGAATTCGTAGCGTTCCCTGTTGCGTTCATATTCGCGCTCGATATTCTTGCCAAAGGCACTGCTGCTGCCGAAATAGTCCACCATGACCGAATGGTCAATGACGAGGTCCACCGGCACCTGCGGATTGATGGCTCTGGCATCGCCGCCGAGATTTTTCATGGCATCACGCATGGCGGCGAGATCGACAACAGCCGGCACGCCGGTAAAATCCTGCATCAGCACGCGGGCGGGTCGAAAGGCGATTTCATGAGTGGAGCTTTTGTTTTCCAGCCATTTGGAAAAAGCTTCAATATCGGCCTTGCAAACGGTGCTGCCATCTTCAAAGCGCAGCAGGTTTTCGAGCAGAACCTTCAGGGAGAAAGGCAGTTTTGAAATGCCGTCAAGGCCGTTGGCCTCGGCTTCTTTCAGGTCGAAATAGATATAATCCCTGCCGTCCGCACGGAGTGTTTTTTTGCATTTGAAACTGTCAAGAGATTGAAAGGGGCTTGCCATATGCGTGCGCTTCCTGTTTGTTCGTGAAAAACTGCATGAGCGCACTTATAATCAGCCCTTTGCCATTTGACCAGTGCAATGGCCTGATTGCCCGTACTTTGCACAAGAGCCTGGAAAGAGACCCTGTTTTTATGAAACTTGTCGCTGAAAACCTCACCTGCCGGCGCGGATTGCGGACGATCTTCGAGGATCTGTCCTTTTCTCTCGAAAGTGGCAGGGGGCTGTTGCTGACCGGCGCCAATGGTTCGGGCAAAACCACCCTGTTGCGCATGCTGGCCGGTTTTATCGAACCGGCGTGGGGCGAGGTGCGCCTTGAAGGCGGGGATGAGGAATGCGAACTGGCCGAACAATGCCACTATGTCGGGCATCACAACGGCATCAAACACAGTTTTACCGTTGAGGAAAACCTTCGTTTCCTCGGTGATTTTTTTGAAGAGCAAACCAGCGCGGCGCGTTATGAAGAGGCTCTGGAGATTTTCAACCTTGCCGGTCTGGAGGATATACCGGCAGGCATAATGTCGGCCGGGCAAAAGCGTCGCCTTGGCCTTGCGCGCCTTGTGCTGGTCAAACGGCCGGTCTGGTTTCTGGACGAACCCTCGGTGTCGCTGGATGTGCAATCGGTGGAAATTCTCGCGGGCGTTGTTTCCCGGCACATAGAGCAGGGGGGCCTGGCTATCGCCGCCACCCATGTGCCGCTGGGGCTCGATTTCAAAGACGAACTGGTTATGGGGCGTCGATGAAATCTGTTCAGATTGCGATCCATTCCTCAATTATACGGCGGGGTTTGTCAGCGGTTTTGCCGATGCTGCCGGTGATCAGGTGATTGTCACATCCGACGGACAGGCATTCCTGCGCGGGCGAGGCGGAGACGCGGTCAACGCCACGGATCTGCACAAAAGCCGACAGGGCGAGTAGCAGGGAGAGGGAGGCAAGGGCGTGGCGAAAGCAGGCATTCATTGCGAAAGGTCATCCTTTTCTATTTTGTTGTATTGTTCATCCTGTTGTTATTCATAACATAAATCCATTAATTGCGATTTATGAGATTACGCACAATTTTACTGAACGCGTTATACTCCTGTTCAGGGATACGCTTCTGGCATCATTATCGATCCTGTTCACGAGTTTACGGCCTAACCAGGCGGGACAAGAAAATCTGTATAAATACCCCTGACCCCGAGTGACGCCATTGCTTCTGCCTCTTTCAGCGTGTTGAGCGTATGGGTGAAAACGGGTGTATTATAGCGGTTTGCAGTGGTCACAAGGTCGGCATTGACACGCCGGGCGGGGACGGTCAGGGCAAACAGTCTGTGTGATTTGACAAATTCGATCAATGCCCTGTCATCAAGCCGGGAGCGATAGGCCGTGAAAATGATCGTTTTGAAGCCCAGGGCCCGGACCGGTTCATATTCATCGGGTTCATAAATTTGGGGAATAAAACTGTTTTTCAGCTTTCCGGCCATTGCTGCTATTTTGGTCAATGCCTTTATATTGTCCCTCTTTATATCTGTAACAATGCGTCTGTCAGGGTGATCGCGTATAAAGGCAAGCAGGGCCGGAAGGTCCATCTGGTGCAGGCCCATATTCATTTTGATGGCCATGAACTGCCCCGCATTTTCAGTTTGCAACAACAGTTCGTTTTTCGAGGGGCGGTTATAAAAACCGGGAAACAGGCGTTTGGCCAGCGAGTGCGGTCGGAAATAGTGTCTGAAACGCCTGTCCCAGTCATGCAACAGCACAAGTTGCCGGTTTTTCGTCCAGCTTATATCTGTTTCAATCAGCCTGTAGCCCCTGCGAACCGAGGAAGCGAAGCCCTCTTTTGAATTGGAATATTTCCCTTGCGGAATGCCGCCACCGGCATGGGCAATCAGTGTCATGTGAGACAGCGACGGCGGCAGGGCAACAGGGGTGGTATCGAGGTTTGAACCGGATGTGAAACCGGCGAGAGCCAGCAGCAGGGCAAGGACGATAAGGGCATTGCGTGCAAGGGGGCTCATGAACCGAATTCCGTTTTTTAAAGGTCGCGACCGATATGCTTTTGGTGATGCATGTTTTTAACCATGATTGCGGGCGGGCACGGAAAACAAACGCCCCGTCCCGCTTGCGTCTTATAGGCTTCTTTTGTTAAGCAATCCCTATGAAGGCATTTTTCACACTCATTAAACGGGATATGAAGCTGTCGCTGCGTGAAGGCGGGGCGATAGGAACGGCGCTGGGCTTCTATCTGATTGTTGTCTCCATTCTGTCGATCGGCATCGGTCCGGATCTGAAGATCCTTTCAAAAATTGCACCTGGTGTTTTGTGGGGGACGCTGCTGTTGTCGGCCCTGTTATCTGTGGATCGGATTTTTCACAATGACTATGAGGATGGCACGCTGGAAGTCATGGCGCTGGGACCATTGCCGCTGGAGCTGGTGGCGGTGGCCAAGGCGCTGGCGCACTGGATTTCGACCGCCATTCCGCTGGTGTTGATGGCCCCGGTGCTGGGCATGTTTCTCAATCTTCCGGCGCACGGCTTCTGGGTGCTGGTGCTTTCCATGCTGGCCGGGACCCCTGCTGTGAGTTTTCTGGGTGCGGTAGGGGCCGGGTTGACACTGGGGCTGGGACGCGGCGGTCAGCTTTTGTCTCTGCTCATCCTGCCC
>JALXEI010000219.1 GCA_027069645.1 Hyphomicrobiales bacterium | reverse complement strand
GCCCCCTTGCACAGGGCCTGCAAACGCAACAGCCAGCGCGAGGGAACGGAGGGCACGCCGTCAATTTTGGTGGCGCGGGTGAGATAGACCTTGCGAGCCCCCATCACCTGGCCCATGTCATGGGCCGAGCGGCCAATCCGGCGCTCGGGGGCAGGCAGGCCGATTTCGGCGCGCATGGGACGCGAAAGCCAGGCATCGGCATCGGCAGGTTGTGGCCAGCTTCCCTCGTTAAGGGCACCGAGGACGACAATATCGGCCGATAGCAGCCGCGCTTCCATCGGTCCCCACATGGACAGGCGCTGATGCACGGGGCGGCGATTGCGCACCACCTGGTCGGCCATCAGGCTGTGATAGAGACCGGCATATTCGCGCGCTGTTGTCTCCGCCGGGTGGATCTGTTCCAGCAGGCTGTCGAAAAAGTCGCCAAGGGCTTCTCCGGCTTCACGGGCCCACAGTTCGCTGTCGTCTTCTTCATTGTCATTGAAATCGTCATCCCCGTCTTCCGGCGTCGAGGCGAAAAGGTCACCTTGCGGGATCGTCTCCCCCTTATCTTCTTCGGGGCGTGCAGCAATCTTCACGAGGGCTTGCCGGTGCAATTGCGCAAACTGTTTGAGCGCCAGCCTGTCGTGGCGGTGAAACACACCGATGAGGTCCTCGAAAACCGCTTGCAGATCTTCAAGCAGTTTTTCAGCCGCCAGCAGGTCTTCTTCTCGCAAGCGGCGGATCACCGGATGACGCTCGCTATTGTTTTCCATGCGATGGCGGGCCCGTTGCAGATTGCGTTTAATGGAGAACAGGCCGCTTTCAAGGCGGGGCTGACGCAGGGCAAACAGTTCCAGGGCCCGGGCGGCCTTGCGCATCTCGCCTGCCGAGCGGCCCAGCCGGGTAAGGGGATGTTTCAGAAGCGCCAGCAATGTTACCGGTGCAAAATCATTGCTGACGGCCTCGATAACGAGATCGGAAAAGGCACCGGCCCGCGTACGCGTCAGGGGTTCACCGCCACTGTCATCAATCAGCAGATTCCATTTTTCCATGCGGGCGAACACCCGCCGGGCCAGGCGACGGTCCGGTGTCACCAGTGCTGCTGTCTGATGTGGTGTTTCGATGGCCTCGCGCAGAATAAGGGCGATAATATCGGCTTCCTCGCGTTCTGTGGCCGTTTCAATGAGATTAAAATGGTCAAGAGCGGTGGCGAGCTGTTTTGTGCTTGCGTCCCCGTCATCAAAAAGGGCGCGCCAGTGGTGCGTTGTTTGCGCCGGACGCATGGTTTCGCTGATCAGTTTGAGACGGGCGGTTTCATTGTCATCCGGCTGGCATCCGGCGACATTTTCCACCTGCTGCGGCGACATGTCGAAGCGGTCGAGAAATTCCTTCAGACCATATTGCGGATGTTCAGGATGATCGGGCACAATCGCGTTCCAGCTTTCCTTGTCCAGCAGACGATCAAGGCCGGGCAGCACAACGGCTCCAAGGGGCAGGCGGGCAATGGCCTCCATCAGGTCACCGGTCGCCGCCACACCGCCGACTTCCCCGGCCAGAATAACCGGATGATCCGGCGGGCTGGCGGCAAGACGGGCGGCTTCGGCCCGGATCAGCAAATCCCGTCGGGCCACAGCGGTCATACGGTTTTTCTCGCGCATGACCTGCGGCCAGGTTTCGGTGATGATTTTCAAAAAGCGGACCGTCAGATTCCAGTGTTCCGGGAATTCGCCCCCCAGTTCATGCACTCTGGCAAGGTCGGCCCCTTCCAGTTCCGCCTCGTCCATCAGTTCCATCAGTTCCCGGGCAAGGGCCGTGGCCTGGGCGAGATTGGCAACCGGAAAGACGCCGCTATCTTCTTCGCCGGCCGCCTTGCTCATATTGTCGGACCAGGCCCGCACAAATTCGGTCAGCAGCAAACGGCGCTCCAGTTCGGGAACAGGGGGACGCAGTTTTTCGGGATGTTGCGATAGCGGTGACGCGGGCGACACCAGGGCAAGAATTTCGTCGACATCGCCGAGGGGCCGGATATCGGGCAGAAGGACATTTTCGCCGGGGGAAAGCGCGATAAAACATTCGGTCAGGGCCCGGCAGGCCCGGCGCGAGGGCAGCAATATCCGGTATTTCGTCAGGGAAAGGGGATCAGGGGCGGTGCCGCCGCCTTGTGGCAGATCACCGGCGAGCACGGCTCTTGCCAGATGGTGCAAAAACGGTCGGGTCTGGGGGATGGTGAAGAGCGTGGCACCCCGTTGCCGGTCCTGTTCAGCTTCTTGCGTCATATATCGCCTTTTCCGCTTGCCGGAGGGCTTCCGGGGTGCCGACATGCATCCAGGTTCCCTCGAACAACAGACCGTAAACGCGCCCTGCGGCAAGGGCCCGGTCCCATAACTGATTGATGGAAAAAGCGCCATCGGGACTGTTTTCAAACAGACGCGGGTGCTGGATGGAAACGCCGGTAAAAACAAAAGGACTGATTTCGTCAGAGCGACGACGGCGTAACCGGCCATGAGAATCCATCAGAAAATCGCCTTTGCCCTCATAGCCAAGGCAGGTTTTAGTCGGGGCCAGAAGCAGCAGGCAATCCATCTTTTCGGCATCATATTGGTTGAGCAGGCGGGCAATATTGTCGGTTTGGCCTTCAATCCATACGCTGTCGGAATTGTGCAGCACAAAAGGTCGGTCACCGATCAGCGGCAGGGCCCGCTTTATGCCGCCACCGGTATCAAGAATGGTATCGCGTTCGCTGGAAAAGGTAATGAGCGGTTTTTCCCGCCGCTGCCGCAGATGGTTTTCGAGCACATCGGCCTGATAGTGCAGATTGACAATACAGTTTTCAATCCCGGCCCTGGCGAGGCGATCGAGCACATGATCAATCATCGGCCTGCCGTCCAGTTCCACCATTGGTTTCGGGCGATCAAGGGTCAAAGGCATCATCCGCTTGCCAAATCCGGCCGCCAGTGTCATGGCGGTTGTTATGCCGGTGGCGGTGATTTTGCGGGCTGTAACGGGGGCGGTTTTCATCACTCTTCGCCTTTCAGCGGACTGGCGCGCAATTCAACAGGGACATGCCGGTCATACCAGGCTTTCAGTTCCCCCAGGGCCGGATGATCAAGATTGCGGCCGAGATAGTTTGCTACGCGCGGGATATGGGCGAGATAGGAAGGCTTGTTGTCGCGTTTGGCAAGGCGGATAAAGATGCCGAGAATCTTGGTATTGCGCTGCGCTCCAAGGGTGGCGTAGCAGGTGCGAAAGGCCTGCTCGTCGAAAGCACTGTTTGCTGTTTGGGCAAGCTCCATGTAAAGATCAAGGCAGTGCTGTTCCAGTTCGGCAGGCACATCAAGGCGGGCATCCTGCAACAGGGATACGAGATCATAGGCGGGGTGACCACGCTGGGCGTCCTGAAAATCGATCAGCCCGACGCGGCGGGTGCCGCTGCGCTCTTCCAGCCAGATCAGGTTGGGCGAGTGAAAATCGCGCAACACCCAGCTATTGGATTGCGAAAAGACCGGCAGCAGGGCGTTCTGCCAGAGTTGCAGATATTCAGCGCGCAATTCGGGGGAAATGGCTTCTCTCCGGGCCGCGGGCCAGAACCAGTCGAGCAGCAGTTCCAGTTCAATGCCAAAGGCTTCAAGATTGTAAAACGGCAATTTAAAAGCGCTGCCATCGGGCAGGGGCAGGCTGTCAGGGGGTGTTTTTCGGGACAGTTCGGCCAGGACTCGCGTCGCTTCTTCATATAGCGGCGCCATCGCTGCCCCCTGATTGACGAGTTTGCCAAACACCCTGTCGCCAAAATCCTCAAGCAGCAAAAGGCCCCTGTCGAGATCGGACGCAAGAATTTGCGGCGTGCTGAAACCCTCACTGTGCAGCGCATTGGCAATAGCCACAAAGGGACGCACATCCTCGGCAAGGTGCGCAAGGCTGCTATAGGGACGATCATCGCGCACCGGCGGCCCGTCGGGCTGGCGCGGCGCGTCCATCAAAAGGGCGCTGGCATCGGTTTTTGACAGGCGGGTATAGCTTCTTGTCGAGGCATCACCCTGGAGGAAATGGCGCCAGGCCCTGTTCCATCCGGCATCATACAGGAACCGATCAATTTCGATATAGCGTTGCAGACGCGGGGCAAAGCGGCCCACAGCGACAAGAGTGAGATTGCGCCGGTCAAGCTCCTGCGCGTCGCGAAAATGGATTTCCAGCCGGTCGTCCGGCAGTTCGTTTTCCAGCCGGTCGGGCCATTCCGCCAGCACCAGACCGTCATTGAGGGCTTCATCAAGACCAAGCTCGACGGTTTCGTCAACACCGGAAAGTCTGTAAAAATCGAAATGATAGACCGGCATTCGCGCTGTTTTATAGGTTTGCAGAATGGCGAAGCTCGGCGAGGGAATTTCCTCACGGCTGTCGGGGCCCAGCATACGCAATATGAGCGCGCGGGCAAAGGCTGTCTTGCCACTGCCCGGTTCGCCGGCAAGGGCGATAAAATCGCCGGCCCCGAGCAGGGGCAGCAGGGCGGCGGCAAGGCGGTCGAGCGCCGAAAGGTCAAGGTCAGGCAGGTCAAGCTGCACGCTTTTGGTTTGATTTTGCAGAACGAACCCCGTGTTTTCCGGTTGTGACCCAAATTCATACGGCGGGGCCGGTTGTCCTACTCCGCCGCTTCCACCAGTTCGCGTTTGCCCTCAAGGGGGAAGCGAACGGTTATCTTTGTACCCACCCCCACTCTGGATTGCAATTCCACATCACCGCCGTGCAGTTCGGCAATACTGGTGACAATCGAAAGGCCAAGGCCAACGCCGCGATGTTTGGAGCCCAGCGAACAGCTTTCAAAGCGCTTGAAAATCGTGTTGCGAATATCCTCGGGGATGCCGCAGCCTTCGTCCTCCACGGTAAAGGCCACCATTGATCCCTGGCGTTCGACATACAGCCTGATAAGGGAGTTCGGTTCCGAAAATCCGATGGCGTTTTGCAGCAGATTGTAAAGCACCTGGATGACCCGCTGGCCATCTGCGGTGATCATGTCCAGTTCCCCGGCAATATCGACATCAAGGGTGAGGTTTTCCTTTTTCAGCCTGTCGCGCACGCCAAGGGTTGCCGCCTTGAGAATTTCACTGATTTTAACAGGGGCCAGCGTCAGTTCGAAATTGCCGGCATCCATTGTCACAAGGTCCAGAATATTGCTGATAATGGCTTCCAGTTTGGCGCTGGATGCGGTGATGTTGCCCAGATATTCCCGCTGTTGCGGGTTGAGTTCCCCGATTTGCCCGGTGCCCAGCAATTCGCTAAAGCCCATGATCGAGGTCAAAGGGGTTCGCAGCTCGTAGGAGACATTGGAGATAAAGTCGTTTTTAAGCTGGTCGGCAGCCTGCAAAGCCTTGTTTTTTTCCAGCAGGGCCTGTTCGGCACGCTCTTCATCGGTAACGTCAACAAAAGTCAAAAGGGTCGCCCCGTCCGGCAGCGGGAAACTGGTGAAGGCCAGAACGGTCTCGTCGAGGCGCTGGAAACGCCCCTCGAACGAGGAGCGCTCGTCGTCGATATCGGTGACAGAGCGCCGGAAGGCATCCCAGTCCTCGTCGCTGTCATAAAGCGGACGGCAAAGGTGAATGATCTGTTCGATGTGAGGTTCGTCGGCAAGATCCTCGTCGGTCAGGTTCCAGATATTCATGAAGGCCGTGTTTGAAAGTTTGAGACGGCCATTGGGAGCAAACACCGCCACACCCTCGCGCAGGGCATCAAGTGTTTCGCGCTGGACGCTGGTCAGCTCGTTGAAGGAACTTTGCAGATTAATCCGCTCGGTCAGATTTTCAAACATGTAGATCACGCCGCCATCGGGGCTCTGATCCACCACCACATGAACGGCCCGCCCGTCCGGCAGATACCATTTGTCTTCATGGGCCTCGTCGCTGTTATAGATCGACAGCCAGTCGCTCTTCCAGTTGTTATAGTCAACCTGTTCGGGAAGCATTCTTGTGGCCCGCAGGCGATCAAGAATTTCACTGTCCTTTGGCTTGCTGTTCAGCCAGTTTTCATCAAACTCCCAGAAATCGGCATAGGCCCGGTTGAAAAAGGACAGGCGCTGGTCGGCGTCGAAAAAGGCGACGGCGGCACTGACCCGGTCAAGGGTGCGTATGTGAGCCGCGATGTGACGGTCAAGAGCCCCCTGGGCGGTCTCTTCGGCGGCGACATCAATGGCAATCGAACCGTGTTCTTCTCCGACCGGCACGGCAATGGTTTCAAAAGCCTGGCGTTCGCCGCCAATAATCGTGTGCATGCGCTTGCGATAGACCGGGCTGTGACGAAGCTCGCGATTGACATCCTTTATCTGTCGCTGTTCCAGCAATTCGATCTGTTTCTTGCAGACAATCTCGGGTGAAACAGCATCAACAGCCTCGGCATAGCTGTTGTTGACCCAGGTCAGGCGGCCCTGCTGATCGCGAAACCAGACCGGCATGGGCAGGGCATCAAACAGGGTTTGCATGAGTTTTATGCGGTTTTTGAGTTTTTCCTGTTCATCAAGCATGCGCACTTCCTTGCGCAGACTGCCCGAGAGATCACGAAAGACCAGCACGGCGCCGCCACTTGTCTGACCTTCGGCCTCCATCAAAAGCCCCTTGCGGGTGCGCACCGTAATACAAAAGGCGCGGCCCTTTTTGAGCAATTGCACAAGCTTGCCCTGCAAATCGGGCAGACCCTCTCCGATCCATTGCGAGAAATCCAGCAACTGTCGCGGTCCGGCGGGGATTTCACTGTGATCCTGCAATGAATGAAACAGTAGCCGGGGCGGGTTTTGCGGCGAGAGCTCAATGACGATTTGCGGCTGTGTGTTGAGCACCGACTGCATCATGTTGAGGCGGGTTTTGAAATGACTGATTTCCTGGCGGGCGTGTTTGAGGGCACGCCTCGTCTGGCGATAGCTGGTAACAAAAGCGTAAAGTCCCAGACCGGCAATCACTACCAGCCCCCCGGCGAGGCCGTATTCAAGCGCATGACCGGTCAGGCTGTCGGGAACGGCCCCGGCTGCCATCGCCGCCTGTGTGGTCATGCACCAGCCCGTCAGGGCGCTGCCGGCCAGCAGGGCTGAACGTTTTTTCGGCCATCGGATGCCGTTCAATAGCCCTTGAGGCAGGTGCCACTGCGGGAAAAGCTGCATTGCGTTTGCTCCAGACAAAATATGAGTGCGCGTTTTACGCAAGAGCAACAAATACAGGAAAGAACGGGCACGCCATGAACCGACCGGATCCCCCGAAGAACGTCCGGGCCCGAATCAGATTTTAGCATAGATCGGCCCGGTACCAAAGATCAACCATGCGCGAGGGCGGCTGCGACCCTTTGGGCACATTGCCAGGAAACTGTTGCAGTGTTGCGCCGTTGCGCCTAGAAAGGCGCTGAAGCCCGGGGTGAAAATCGAGCAGACACCACCAATATTATTGAGGAGAATTTGCTCTCATGAGACTTGATGCGATAAAGGTGGGCGAAAATCCGCCACACGATATCAATGTTGTGGTTGAAGTCCCCATTGGTGGCGAGCCGGTCAAATATGAAATGGACAAGCAGGCGGGAACGCTGGTTGTCGATCGCATCCTTTATACCGCAATGCGCTATCCTGGAAATTACGGTTTTGTTCCCCATACCCTTTCCGATGACGGGGACCCCATCGATATTCTGATTGCCAATCAGCGACCGATCATTCCCGGTTCGGTGATAAATTGTCGGGCCATCGGTGTTTTGCACATGGTGGATGAAGGCGGCGAGGACGAAAAGATCATTGTCGTGCCCAGCAGCCGGGTTTCTTCAATGTTTGACCGCATCAATAATTATCGCGACCTGCCTTCGTTGCTGGTTCGCCAGATCGAGCACTTTTTCCAACGTTACAAGGATCTGGAAGATGGCAAATGGGTGAAGATTGATCACTGGGGTGACGAGACCGAAGCGCGTGAAAAAATCGTTGAAGCCATTGCCCGCTACAAGGCTGAAAGTGAATCCGGCTGATTTTCGTGGATGGTTGCAGTTCGATCTTTGCTATTTGACCGGTCATGCGCTATAGCGTGACGCGAAAACATAAAGGACGTAGCATATGAGCGGCATGAAACTCGCCGTCATGGGCGCTGGCGGACGTATGGGGCAGGCGCTGGTTCGTGCTGTGCACAGTATGGAAGGCTGTGTCGTGGCAGGCGGAACCGAACAGCCCGGCAGCGACCTTGTCGGTCGCGATATTGGCGAAGTGGCCGGTATCGGTCCCCTTGATGTCGATATTGTCGAAGACCCCCTGTCGCTTGTTGCCCGTGTTGACGGCATTCTTGATTTCACAGCCCCTGCCGCCAGTAATATTTTTGCCGATCTGGCCGCCCAGGCGCGCATTGTGCATGTAATCGGTACCACCGGATTTACCCCCGAACAGGAACAAAAACTCGAAGCCGCAGCGCGCCATGCGACCATCGTCAAGGCGGGCAATATGAGCCTTGGCGTCAATCTGGCCACGGCGCTCGTTGAGCAGATGGCGCGGGTTCTCGATGACAGTTTTGATATTGAAGTGCTGGAGATGCATCACCGTCACAAGGTGGATGCGCCCTCGGGCACAGCCCTGATGCTGGGAGAGGCCGCAGCCGACGGACGCGGTGTTTCGCTTGAGGAAAAATCCGTAAGGGTTCGCGATGGTATAACCGGCGAACGCCGCCGCGGTGATATCGGTTTTGCCACCCTGCGCGGAGGTAGTGTCATCGGTGAACACAGGGTGATCTTTGCCGGGGAGGGGGAGCGTATCGAACTTTCCCATATTGCCGGTGACCGGACGATCTTTGCGCGTGGCGCCGTCAGGGCCGCATTGTGGGCCCTTGGCAAGCCACCGGGACTCTATTCAATGAAAGATGTGCTGGGGCTCTCCTGAACCCCGCAGCAAGCAGGAATTTGCGTCAACGCAGGAAAGAATGAAATGAAGAAAATGGATAATGTTCTGGTGCTGATACGCCACGGACAAAGTGAATGGAACAAGAAAAACCTGTTTACGGGCTGGACGGATGTGCATCTGACCAAACAGGGGATTGCCGAGGCGCGCGAGGCCGGCAAGCGCATGAAAAAGCGCGGTTACAAATTTGACGTATCCTATACGAGCCACCTCGCACGGGCTTTTAACACGCTTGTTGTCATTCTTGACGAACTTGACCAGGAAGGCTTGTGCATTATCGCCAACAAGGCCCTCAACGAGCGCGACTATGGCGATCTGGCCGGGCTTAACAAGGACGACGCCCGCAAGAAATGGGGCGAGGAACAGGTGCATATCTGGCGCCGCTCTTTCGATACCCCGCCTCCAGGCGGTGAAAGCCTGAAGGATACCGCCGAGCGGGTGCTGCCCTATTTCGAGAGTGATATCATGCCCCGTCTCAGAAGAGGCGAAAACGTGCTGATTGCCGCGCACGGCAATTCGCTTCGCGGGCTGATTATGAAGCTGGACGACCTGACCCCTGAAGAAGTCACGCAACTCAACCTGCCAACCGGCACACCGGTTATCTATCAGTTCAACGACGATGGCACGGTCGCCTCAAAGGAATACTGGGGCGAGGAATAGCCCTGTCTGCATCGTGCTCACTGGCCGAATATGCCAGGGCCGCAGGATCTGACCGGTTTTTCGGGATTCGCGGAACAGGAATATGTTACGAGGCCGGACGAGTCCGGTTTTTTGCAGGATATGTGGCACGGACAAAATATTCTCCTGCAACGGCACGTTCGTTTACAGCCATGCGTCGCGAACTGTCCGGAAAGATTGTGCGGGAAGCATAAATATTTCCGCTTTTGCTACCGGGGTAGCAGAAAGAGTTTTTCGATCGGGATATCTCTCGGGAGAGGACAGCCCTTTCTTTTCGCCGGTCCCGGTTGACCTCCATCGTCCGGCCGGGGCTTTGAAAAGATCGGCAGCCAGAAGGAGGAATGTCCATGAAAAGCAGAAATCTCGAAAAGAAAATCTGGAACAGCTATTTTGACCGCGTATCCAAAAGTCTTGAGGGCAAACGGGCAACCATAGAAGTCGCTTCTCTTGATCTGGGTGATCAGATCGAGACCGAAAGCGTTGTGCTTTATGGCATAACCTATGACCCGAAGGATGATTTGCTTGAAATTGCCCTCGAAGGGCTTGATCATATGATCCGCAAACCGGTGGATATCGAGGTCATTGAAGAGGCGGGCGGCCTGAAAACCATCGGCGTTGTTGACGCAGAAGGTACAGAGCAGATTATTCGTTTGAGCGATCCGCTGATGCTTGTTGCCGCCTGACAGGCAGGCTGAATGTACCCGGGCAGGGGCTTCGCCACTCAGCTCTTGCCCGGTATGCTTTTGTGAGGTTCAGGGAGATATTCGACGCTTGGGGTGGCCTTGACGGGTTGCGGGTAGAGCGCCATCATTTCAAGTATGGTGTCGGGCATATCGGTGCTGACCGGCAGCCCCATTTCCAGTGCTTCATCGGCAAAAATCGGATAGTCATGGGTCCAGCGTCCCTCGGTCAGTTTTTGCGCCAGGGCTTTCGCCTCTTTCTCTTTCATATTGCCGGTCAAAAGGGTGGTGGCGGTGGCCCTGATCTGGTCAATGGCCTTTTTGCCCATATCGGCCAGTACCAGCGTATTGTCGTCAATTTTGTCAATCGGTTTTTGTTCGACGACCTTTTGCAGCGAGGCGGCGGGTTGCTGGCCAAGCTGCGGGTCGATGGGGCCAAGCACGGAATGTTCGCACATGCGGATTTCATCGGCGGCAAGGGCAATGAGCGTGCCCCCCGACATGGCAAAATGGGGTACGAACACTGTGACCTTGCCCGGATGCGCCTTGACGGCACGGGCAATCTGCGTTGCCGCCAGAACCATGCCGCCCGGTGTTTGCAGGACAATATCGAGTGGCACTTTCCTGTCGGTAAGCTGTATGGCGCGCAGCACATCTTCTGAATCATTGATGTCGATATAGCGCATCAGCGGAAAGCCCAGAAAGCTCATTGTTTCCTGTCGATGCACCAGCATGATGACGCGTGAACCGCGCTCCTGCTCGATCTGGGCGATCTTGCGCTGGCGCATGGTCTCCAGCATTTTCTTTTGAAAATAGGGCTGAAAGGCCATGAGGATGAAAAACAGCCAGAAGAGATCGGAAACAGTCATAGCCAGGGTCCTTTTCCTGTGCGGCGTCCATCGGGTAAAAAGCCGTGCACACCTTCGTCGCGATGCCAGGGGCGATAGGTTTGTGGCGGCAGCCGGAAGAAATCGATCAGCAGCCAGCCAAAGGCAAAGCCGCCAATATGCGCCCACCAGGCAATGCCGCCGGTGAGCGATGACAGCCCGGAGAACAGGCCACCCAGCCCGTTGACCAGTTGAATGAAAAACCAGATACCGACAAACACGGCGGCATACATCTCGAAGAAGAACGGAAAGATCAATATGGGGATCAGCACCAGCATTTTCGAGAAAGGAAACAGGCGCATATAGGCCCCCATCAGACCTGCAATGGCTCCCGATGCCCCGAGCGCCGGGATTACCGAACCGGCATTGACAAAGGCATGGGCAAGGCTGGCGCCATAGCCGCACAAAAGATAAAACAGCAAAAAGCGCCAGCCACCAAGGCGATCTTCAAGCGGGGGGCCGAAAATATAGAGCGTCCACATATTGGCGATCAGATGCATCCAGCCGCCATGCAGAAATATATTGGTAAAGAACGGTACGACAGACCCGGCAGGCAGATGGTTAAGCGCTCCCCAGACAGGGTTGAAATATGCTGCCGGAACGAGGGCATATCGCATCAGGAACAGTTGCTGACCGGCGGGCGGCAGCGAGATCTGCACGAGAAAAACAGCGATATTTATGGTGATCAAAAGCCAGGTGACGAGCGGCGCATATCTTGTTGCAACGGTGGTCATGAGAGGAAACATGGCCGCTTGCCGCCTTTCATTGCGGGTTGATGTTGGCGTCGTCTGGCTGTGTATACCAGGGTCATTGAAGAGGACACGACATCACCGTCGAGCCTGTCCCGAACTATAGGCAACAGGATCGACGGCGGCAAGGGCAGATTCCTTAAGATGTTTGAATATCGATATGTTTTACGGCCTGTTGCTGTTCCTCCGGTTTTTCCAGATTGATATGAAGGACACCCTTGTCGAACGTGGCATCGACCTTTTGATCGGTGACCGCAAAGGGCAGGCGGATGGTGCGCGAGAATTTGCCATAGCGGCGCTCGGAATAGGTACGCTCGCCTTCGGTCTTTTTGTTTTCGGTGCTTTTTTCGCCCTCGATGGTCAAAAGGTCACCGGTGATTTTGATGTCCACATCCTCTTCGCTCATACCGGGCAGTTCGGCACTGATTGATAATTGTTTTTCGCCGTCCCTGACTTCAAGGCTGGCCAGTTGCCCAAGGCCCGCCGACCAGGAACTTTCGGAGGTCATCAGCGGACCACCCGACAGGAAATTGTCGAACAGGCGATCCATTTCGCGGCGCATGGCCCAGAAGGGATCACGCACAGGATCGGGCGGCGTGTCGGAAGCCCTCGCGATCTCGCGCGATTTGTCCTTGTGATGGAAGGGAATGAGCGATTTGAGATCAAGCATGGCAGTTCTCCTTTTTTACGATGATTTTCATGACAAACCGGCTGCCACAGGTCAGTGGCTTCTGCCCCGATCTGTAAATCATATGGTGGTGTCGAGGCTGCTACCTGGGTCACAAGAAAATAAAAAAAACTGCGACTCAGGTTGCTGATTTTGCATGGCTTGTTTTCTAGCTTTCCGGCATTCAGGCAAACGATTCGCCTGCTCCTATCTCACCGAAAACAGGAAAGGAAACGATGATGAAGAAACAAACCGTCACAAGGACTCTTGCAACATGCCTTGGGGTCGCCATGCTGGCCGCTCCATTCAGCGCCCTGTCGGGGGCTGCTTCGGCAAAACCGGCGGCTGTTGACCAAAAAAACACACCTCATCAAAACAGGGATACCAACAAGGCCAAACAAAAAAAGACGTCTGACAAGCGTCGGGAAATTACCGAGGAAGCGCTTGCGGCCATTCGTGAAACCGAGAATGCTCTCAGGGCTCTGGAGAAGAAGGACAATAAAAAAGCGCTGGCTGCCCTGGAAAAGGCGACCGGCAAGCTGGAGATCATTCTGGCGCGTGATCCCAAACTGGCGCTGGCCCCGGTTGCTGTTAACAGTTCTGTGAATGATCTGATTGCCGACATTGCCACGGTCAACAAGCTGAAAAAAAAGGCGATTACGGCTCTCAAAGAGGGGCGTTTGCAAGAGGCACGTCGTTTGATTGGCGGACTTGCCAGCGAGACAGTTATCAGCGTTACCAGCCTGCCACTGGCCACCTATCCCGATGCCATCAAACAGGCGGCAAAACTGATTGATGAAGGCAAGGTCAAAGAGGGTAGAGTCGTGCTTGAAACAGCTCTGAGTACTCTTGTTGTTACCGATACGGTTATTCCTCTGCCCCTGACCACGGCGCGGGTTTTGTTGTCGGATGCGCAAAAACTGGCAGAGAAAAAGAACAGAAGTGCGGAAGAAAACAAAAAGCTCGAAGAAGCATTGACCCTGGCGCGCAAGGAACTCGAATTTGCCGAGGCTTTGGGCTATGGCAGCAAAAAGACCTTCAAGGGGTTTTATGAAGAGATTAAAAACATCTCCAAAAAGACGAGCAATGGAAAATCGGGCCACGGCTTTTTTGTCAAAATCAAACAGTATTTGAAAGATGCTGTTGGTTTCAGCCAGAACAAATAAACAGCTGGTGGATGGTCAGCTTTCAATCGCAGGCCGGAGGTTTCCCCTCCGGCCTTTTTTATACGTCCTTTGCTGGTGGTGGAAGTTGATAGTCATCTGTACGTTGCAGCAGGTTTTCAAGATGATTGATCTCGATGCGTCCGCGTTTGAGATTGATCAGTCCTCTTTTGCGCCAGTGTTGCAACTGCCGGTTAACCACGGCGCGCACCGAGCCGATCATGCTGGCAAGCACTTCGTGGGAGAGATCATTGATCAGGGAAATGTGGAAGCGGCCGTCTTTCCTGTGATCGAGGTGGCGCATGATGAGGTGTGCCAGACGGGTTTCGGTATCGTGCAGGGCGAGGTCGCCGCTGAGGTGGGCGAGGGTGCGCAACTGTTGTCCCAGATAGGGCAGGAAACCGAGATTGAATTCGGGGTGGGCGCCAATCCACTGGCGCGCCTGCCGGGTGCTGGTGGTGAGAAGCTGAAGATCATCAACCGCCACCAGAACCCCGTCACAAGGTCTGTTGGTGAGCAGTTGCAAGAGATCGAAAACGTCGCCGGGCGCGAGCAGAAACAGCGTGATGGTTCGCCCCGTTTCCTCATTGATGCGTTCGATGCGGACGCGCCCTGATATGATGATATGAAAACTGTCACTGATCTGTTCCATTGGAACGCAGCGTTTCTTTTTCCAGTATTCCAGGTGAAAATGCTCCAGCATGTCATCAAGCAGACTCTCGTTTACCCGGGCAAACAGGGGGAAAGTCGAAAGGGCCGATTTCGCCGCCATGATCTCTGATCTGGAAATATTCATATCCCCTTTATTTCTGCCAGGCATCAGGGTGCCACGCAAATTTCGCATTAACAGATACCCGGGTTGCAGATAAACAGACCGGTTTCCATAACATAGAGGCGAGGCCCGGGATTGCAAGCCGTATGAGGAAAGCCTGTTAAGGGGTTTTGGCGAAGCGTATTTTCAGCTGCCGGACGCGGTCGGCGGGAGCCGGTATGCTGGCATGAAAACGGGTGCGGGCATGGGGGGCGAGGTGTTTCTTTTGCGTGCGCTCGGTCCACTGGAAAAACTCCAGGCCGCTGGCATCCAGCATGGCAAATACAATTTCCGGTATCTCAACCGTGTCCCCGGTGATATTGACGATTTCACCCCTGACCACAAGCTGCGCGCGCCCGTTTTTGTTCATCCACTGGTGCGACAGGCGATAGAATTCAAGGCCGCGAATATTGACCGGATAACCGGCTTTTTCATACAGTCCGGCCATACCGGGAACGGCTCGGACAAGCGGTACCCGGAACACTATCGCCCCGGCAACCAGAAACACAAGGCTCGCAGCGAACGCCCCCCAGCCGATGAGAACAGGCCGTGAAAAGTGGCTGCTGACAGGGGCTTCGATTTCGGTCGGGGCGGCAGGTTTTACCGGCGCGGGCGGTTCGGTTTCACTTGCGGGTCCGGTTTCGGCAGGCGGTGCGGAAGGGGCTGCGA
>JALXEI010000218.1 GCA_027069645.1 Hyphomicrobiales bacterium | reverse complement strand
AGGAGGGACCATCCGTGAAACTGACAAGGCGCGACTTCATCAAAAACAACGCCATTGCCGCCACAGCAACGGCGGCCGGTCTTGCCGTTCCGGCCTCTGTTTCAAAAGTGCTTGCCGCCGGAGAAGAAGGTGTGCGCTGGGACAAGGCCCCCTGTCGCTTTTGTGGCACGGGTTGCAGTGTGCTGGTTGGCACCAGGGATGGCCGCGTTGTCGCCACCAAGGGTGACCCCGAAGCGCCTGTCAACAAAGGCCTCAACTGCATCAAGGGTTATTTCCTCGGCAAGATCCTCTATGGCGCCGACCGCCTGACCACGCCACTGTTGCGCAAGAAGCGCGGCAAATATCACAAGCATGGCAAGTTCGAGCCCGTCTCCTGGGATGAAGCCTTTGACATCATGGCGGAGAAATGGAAAGCCGCCATCAGGCAAAGCATGGAAGAGAACAAGGGCAAACCGGTCGACAAAATTACTTCAAGAGTGGGCATGTTCGGTTCCGGTCAATGGACAATTTTTGAAGGCTATGCCGCCTCCAAGCTGATGAAAGCGGGCTTTCGCTCCAACAATATCGATCCCAATGCACGGCACTGCATGGCTTCAGCCGTCGGAGCCTTCATGCGTGCCTTTGGCATTGACGAACCGATGGGCTGCTATGATGACCTGGAACATGCCGACGCTTTTGTTCTCTGGGGTTCCAACATGGCCGAGATGCACCCGATCCTCTGGTCGCGCCTCACCGACCGCCGCCTCACACACAAGGGCTGCAAGGTGCATGTGCTCTCAACTTATGAACATCGCTGTTTCGAGCTGGCCGACAATGGCATGATCTTCACACCACAAACCGACCTCGCCATTCTGAACTATATCGCCAACTATATTGTCTCCAACAAACTCTACAACAAAGAGTTCATCGACAAGCATGTCAATTTCAAGAAGACTCCCACCGATATCGGTTACGGATTGCGTCCCGAACATCCACTGGAAAAAAAGAAAAAGGGCAAGGGCGGCAAGCTCTCCAAAATCAGTTTTGAGGAATATGCCAAATCACTGGAGCCCTACACACTTGAATATGTCAGCAAACTGTCTGGTGTGCCGAGCGAGCGCCTGTTGCGCCTCGCCAAACTCTATGCCGACCCGAAAAGGAAGATCACCTCCTACTGGACGATGGGATTCAACCAGCATACGCGCGGCGTCTGGGTCAACGGGCTCATTTACAATGTCCATCTGTTGACAGGCAAGATTTCCGAACCCGGCAATGGCCCCTTCTCGCTCACCGGCCAGCCCTCGGCCTGTGGCACGGCGCGCGAAGTCGGCACATTTGCCCACCGTCTGCCTGCCGATTATGTGGTAAAGAAAAAATCCCATCGCGACCTTGCCGAAAAGATCTGGCAATTGCCCGAAGGCACCATCCCCGGCAAGGTGGGCTATCATGCTGTACTGCAAAACCGCATGCTGAAAGACGGCAAGCTCAACGCCTATTGGGTGATGTGCAACAACAATATGCAGGCTGCGGCCAATCTCAATCATGAGTCCCTGCCCGGCTATCGTAATCCGAAAAACTTCATTGTCGTCTCTGACCCCTATCCCACCGTTACCGCCCAGGCCGCCGATCTCATCCTGCCGACCGCCATGTGGATCGAGAAGGAGGGCGCCTATGGCAATGCCGAACGGCGCACCCAGTTCTGGCGTCAGCAGGTCAGCGCGCCGGGTCATGCGCGATCCGATCTCTGGCAGCTGATGGAATTTTCCAAACGCTTCAAGGTGGAAGAAGTCTGGCCTGTCGAGCTGATCAATGCCAAACCCGAATATAAAGGCAAGACGCTTTATCAGATGCTGTTCGACAATGGCGAAACCAGCAAATTTGAGAAGACTACGGTCAGCGATACACGCGGCAACAAATACCAGAATGACGAAATGGATTTCTTCCGCTTCTATGTGCAAAAGGGCCTGTTCGAGGAATATCGCCGCTTCCAGCACGAGGGCAAGAAGAAGGGCCACGAGCAGGCCCCGTTCGATGAATATCACAAAGCGCGTGGTCTGCGCTGGCCCTATGTCAACGGCAAGGAGACGCTGTGGCGCTATCGCGGCGGCTATGACCCATATGTCAAGGGCGGCAAGGATGTGGTTTATTTCTACGGCAAGAAGGATGGCCGCGCCAATATCATTACGGCTCCCTATGAAGCGCCGCCCGAAGTGCCGAATGATGAATATGACATGTGGCTGTGCACGGGGCGCGTGCTGGAGCACTGGCATTCCGGCTCCATGACCCGCCGCGTGCCGGAGCTTTACCGCGCCGTTCCCGATGCGCTTATTTACATGCACAAGGAAGATGCGGCCAAACGCGGACTGCAATCGGGGACGCTGGCCAAAGTCATCAGCCCGCGGGGCGAAATCGCGGCGCGTGTTGAAACAAGAGGCCGCAACAAACCGCCAAAGGGCCTGATCTTCATCCCGTGGTTCGATGCCAGCCGCCTGGTCAACAAGCTCATCCTTGATGCCACCGACCCCTTGTCAAAAGAAACCGACTATAAAAAATGTCCGGTCAAAGTGGTCAGGGCATAGGCCGGGGAGGACTGAAAATGAAAAGCACCGGATATATGGGATGGCTGTTGCTCACTTTGCTTTTTGTCGGTTTCAATGCGCCCTTTGTGCTGGCGGATGATGGCGTTTATTCGCTGCGCGGCAAGCGGGCCATATCCGATCTTTCCGAAGCACCCGTACAGGCCGGAGTACTGTTGCCGCTGAAAGGCACGCTGGATCGCAGCTATCGCGGCCAGCCGCCGCAAGTGCCGCACAAGGTCAAGGCCAAGCGCATTTCGCTGAAAAAAAACCAGTGTCTGGAATGTCATGGCGATGAAAACTATCAGCTCATCGGCACAACCAAGGTGCATGACAGTCATTATGTCAATCGCGACGGCAAACGGCTCGGCCATGTCTCGACACGGTTTTATTTTTGCACCCAGTGCCATGTGCAACAGGCCAACAGGACACCGCTGGTCGCCAATCGTTTTGCCAGCAGCAAGGTTATGAAGATCAAAAGCACCCACGAAAATGACGTGCTTTCCCTGCGTGGGGCCAGACGCATAGATGATACCTCCAGCACCCCGGACCTTTCCGGCGTTATCCTGCCCATCAAGGGGGTGCATGCACGCTCCTACAAGGGCCAGCCGCCGATGATCCCACACAGGGTCAAGGCCAAACGCATTTCCCTGAAGAAAAACCAGTGCCTTGAATGTCATAGCGATCTCAATTACAGGGAAATCGGGGCAACACAGGTTCACAAAAGCCATTTCGTCAATCGTGCCGGACAGCAGCTCGGACAGATTTCGACACGCTTCTACTTCTGCACCCAGTGCCACGCGCAACAGGCAGACCGCGCCCCCCTGGTTGCCAATCGCTTCAGAACCGATGGTCAAAGGTAAAAACATACCATTTCACCGGAACGCCCAACCCGAACGGTCATGTTTTCAGGACAGAGTACCGGTTGCCGCTGGCACCGACGCATATGCCGGCTCAAACCGTTGCCCGGGCAACGAGGTGCACCCGTTTTCGACGAAGACCCCATACGTCATCTTCGGCCCACCTGTATTTAACAGCCCGTGAACATGGCACCTCACTTCGCAACTTCAATGGCTGGGGATCCAGGACTCGAACCTGGACTGACGGAGTCAGAGTCCGCTGTTCTACCAATTAAACTAATCCCCAATAACCGGCGTGCGGGCTGGCAGGAGGATTCTCTAGCAGACCCGGGCGCACATCTCAAGAGGCAAACCATATTGTCGGGGGACAAACACGTTATAATCTGACACAGGCGGCCGGTTTTCGGCCTGCCCCGCAGAGCTGTTATTGCCCGGCGGGGGCCGGGGGCAGCAGTTCCGGGCGATATTCAAAATGCATGGTGTCGTAGTGATACCACTTGCCCCCCCAGATAAAACCGTGATGTTCAAATATTTCGACGATCTCCAGCGGTATCCTGTTGCGCCATCTGTAAAGCCCGTTTTTGTCCGGTTTTGTCCAGCGCCAGTAATGGGCCTGTTTGACATTGATGTCGATGGCCGCCCCGTAGGCGTGGACGCTATAGCGATTTGTGCCGGCAATCCTGCGGCAATTATAGGTGCCCGACGCGGGGATCAGGAATTTCCTCAAAGCCGGGCGTTTGTCGATCAGCCGGTCCAGTTCAAGCGAAACCTGTTGCAACTTCGACGCCACGCCATTGATGGCTGTCACCCTGATCCTGCGGCCACCATGACGAGGCAGCCAGACAATGGTTTCGAGCTTTCCGGCGACCTGCCCTTTGCGGCAATCGCCATACATTTTCGTGAAAAAGGGCTGAAATCGCACCCGCCCGGGGTCATTATTCCTGCCAGGCTGCAAGCCCCCGTGTCCGGTTTGATAGGGCGTAAAAAACTGATCTTCAAGATCGGGTGTCTTCAAACGGTTTTCAAATGATTTGACGCCCCTGCCATCGTCAAACGGCATCTGCGTCCCGTCTTTCCAGATCAGCATATTGCCCTTGTGAGAGTGTAAAAAGTCGGGATAGGCGGCAACAAGCCTGTCGAGCTGACGCTCCATCTCTTGCGAAACAGTAACGCCGGAGCCAACACTGACCGGGGCGGAAACAGCCGGAGCGACAAAAAACAGAGCCGAAAGAACCGGACAAAAACGGACTGCGGGCCAACTCATAACCATCTTCTCCATTCGCCCGCCCCGGTGTCCCCGCTTTGCGGCTTATCGTACAAGCTGACGCTGCACGGCCACCGACAGTACAATGAGTCGCCAGTGGGGAACGGCCCCGATCAGCATATAGCTGTAATCATCCTGGCTCCATCGCACATAGTTGTCATTATCACGATAGCCACGCTCGAGTGTCAAGGTTCCGCCTCTGGTTTTGCCAATATAAAGGGTGACGGGAACAGCACCATTGCTGATATCGCGATAGACCAGCCGGGCATAGGTCTGCCCCCCGATCCGAACAGGAGACGCGCCGACAAATGTCAGATCATCCTCTTTTAAAACCGGTATCATCGCCGGTTCTATGCCTTTACCGGAAAACTGAAAAAGCGCCAGTTCGGGATTGCGACTTTTACCTTCATACTGATCGAACAGCCGCGGGACATCCTGTTGATGCCGGAGCGCAACCCGTTCAAACCATTTCCCGACAGAGCGCTTGTCGGGCCTGGGGGTTGCGGCCGTGATATCGGGTTCCCTGACGGCCCTGAAAAGGGCTTTCGTTCTCTTTTCCTCGGCCCTGATCTGCTCCCTGTTCCAGAAATTTGCTGTGGCAAACGGATCGCCCCCTGCCCCGTTCCGACCCGTCCGGTTGCCGGCAAGATAGCCGCCCGCAGCACCGAACACGACAAGCAACACACCGGCAGCAATGGCAGGTATCAGATTTTTTTTACTCGAAAGCGTTTGACGCTGTTGTTCTGCCACCGGCAATGGCTGTGCCTCCGCGGCGCTTTTCAAACGTTCAGCGGCGAGCTGCTTTGCCCCGGCCTCCAGCATCGAGGAAAAGGCTCCGGACAGTGCTTGTCCAATGGCAATATGTTGCCGGTATTGCGCCATTGTCGGCTTGTCACGCGCAAGAATACCATCAACAAGCCGTATCTGCTCCGGTCCCAGCTCCTCATCTGCGCAGGCAATCAGTATTTCATCACCGAGCTGTGTCATGGGAGACCTCGCTTGTCGTACCGATCCCTGACAGGGGAGCGGGACAGGAATCATGCACCCCAACCTCCGGCCTGAATTTTCGCTGTGCCGCGGCAAGGGCGGTCATCAGTTCTTCAACACTGATATTGAGCAATTGAGATGTCGCGGCATAGGAAAATTTCTCGCCATAGATCAGCAACAGCAAAGCCCTGTAAAGGGTTGGCAATTCTCCCAGTGTGCGGGCAATCGAGGGGTCAAGCCCTTTTTGAATTGCTTCATTTTCGTGTCCCGGAGCAAACAGACCTTCAACAGCAGGCGTTTTTTGCGCTTCCTCCATCCAGATATCATAGAGTTTTTTGAACTGAAAAAACTGCCAGGCAGAGGGCGACATATTCTGTCCGGCCCCTTTCCCTGTCTTTTGATCAAGAAGTTGCACAAGCCTTTTGGCCAGATGATCATCACCCGCCAAAACGAGTGCGAAGCGCAACAGCGCCACCTCCGGCGCGTACTGCCGCTCCGGAACGGCCTGCCGGTTTTGATCCTGCAACCTGGTCATTTAACAATACTCCTCGCAGCCTTCCCCCTGCAAACACCGCCTGTCAGACCCGCTGAACAACGGCAGTCACTTCTCGCAAAACCGCGGGAGGGACGGTTCTGAACAAAACATGACCCGCAAGATAGATTGCGGACAGCGGGCGGGCGGTACAGTTTCGACCTCATTCGCCAACAAAACACCTATTGGTCAAATTCATGCGACAATTGTAACCTTCAATCGCATTAAGAATGGATTAATATCCCGCACCTGTGTGATAATTATTTTGATCGCCCTGTTTACCTGGTGTTCAGATTCCCGGTGAAATAAAAAGTAACGCGTAACTCATCATGTCGATATTCAGAAAAATAAACCCCCTATCTGCACAGGAAAGACCTGGTCACATGCAACCTGGACAGCAACTGGCAGAACCTGCAACGCCGAAACCGACGTCCGGCCTGATGGCCCGCATACGGGAAATGCGTTCAAAGCCTGCCGGACTCTCGCACATATTAAATAGCCTGCTCACTAAACAGTCCGGACAGTCCTGGCTGAACACGGGGCGTCAGCTTGGACGCCGCGGCCTGCGATTTGGACGAAACAGCTTTACCAGAGCCTCGCAATTCACCAGCGACGAACTCTCGCCCCGCGCCGCAAAAGCGGCCCGCAAGGTCCGTTATCACGCCAGACCGGAAAATCTTGGCAAGGATTACAGGCACTTTTTGCACCTGACACAGGAAATAGCCTATGACCGGGCCATCGAAAAGCTGTTTTTTGTGCCGGCCCGTGGCTATATCCCCCTTGACAAACTCACCATAGACAGCCCCAACCGGCAATTCGGCCACGACTATCATCCCGTTCACCGCCTGAGCTTCGACTGGGCAATGGCGCAAATTCCCGATCCGCTGCGCGACTTCACCTTTGTTGACTATGGTGCCGGACGCGGACGCGCCCTGCTGCTGGCCGCACAATACCCGTTTCGTAAAATTGTCGGTGTGGAATTCGCCCGCGAATTGCAGGATGATGCGATGATGAATATCGCCCAGTTCCCCCGCAGCCTGATGAAATGCCGCGACGTGGACTGTCTGTTGATGGATGCCGTCGATTTTCCCGTTCCCGAAACCAAAGGCGTTTTTCTGTTTAATGACAGTTTTGATCGCGAGGTTCTCGAAACGGTCCTTGCGCGCACCATCTCTTCCTATCGTGCCAATCCGCGCCGCATTTATCTGGTTTTCGTGCGCCCGCCACAAGCCGAAGAGCTTGATGACCTGATGGAGCGCACTGTGATTTTCGAACCGATCTACCACTCGACATCGGAAAAGATGCGTATGCAGATTCTCAGTCCGGATCAGGTGCAAATCTTCCGGACACTGGTCTGATTTGTGACGACGGCCAAACCGCCAACCGGTCAGGTCCGCACCACAAATACCGAACAGGGGGCATGGCGAACAACCTTGGCCGCCGTACTGCCAAGCAGATAATCTGCCGGGGTTTTCGGGGCATGAGAGCCAACGACAATCAGGTCGACACCTGCCTCTTTTGCATAGTTTATCACCTCACCATAGGGAGAACCGTGCCGGATGACAATTTCGGTTTCTTCGGGTGCAAGCCCCCTTTCGCGCAAACGCTCCACCAGTGCTGTTCGGGTCTCCTCGACGGCCTTGTCCTGATAGTCACTGGCCATATAGCTGTCGACAATGGCCGGAACAGCGGGCAATACCGTGATGGCGATCAGCTTCGCACCGCGCCGCGCGGCCATTTCGCGGGCGGTCTCCAGCACCCTGGCTCCGCTATGAGAAAGATCAAGAGCGACGAGTATTTTTTCAGTCATTGCGCTTCTCCGGCATTCTTTTGTTTCGACTATCCGATAGATAGGATAGTCTGGCGATGAATACCAGTATATATGTCACCAGGCCAAAATTTGATGATTGTTACGAGAAGAATACAATGAACACAGAGCAAAAAAACAAATATTCTCCCGTGACCATGCTGATATTATTGACGGTCGCCATGCAGCTTTCCCATCAGACCTGGCATACCCTGATCAATAATTTTGTTGTTTCACAGATTGGTTTTACCGGCCGCGAAATCGGTATTGTTGGTTCCATTCGTGAAATTCCAGGATTTCTGGCCTTCGGGGCCATCCTGCTGGTACTGTTCATCCGCGAGCAGGTTCTGGCCTATCTGGCGCTGTTGCTGCTCGCCGCAGGAACAGCGGCAACCGGTCTTTTCCCAACAACCACCGGTTTTTACATCACCACCCTTTTGATGTCGCTCGGCTTTCATTATTTCGAGACCATGAATCAGTCCCTGTCGCTGCAATGGCTAAAAAAAGAGGAAGCCGCGCATGGTCTTGGCCGGATTGTTGCCGCCGGTTCATTTGCCTCTCTTGCCGCTTACGGGCTGATCTATATCACCTGGAGCGTCTTCAAACTCGACTACTGGCAGGTCTATCTGATCGCCGGATCCCTCACGGCCGCCCTGCTTGCCTTTGTCGCCCTGCGTTTTCCGCTGTTTCCCCAGCATGTCGAACAGCACAAAAAACTGATCATGCGCAAGCGTTACTGGCTGTTTTACGCCCTGACCTTTATGGGCGGCGCAAGACGGCAAATCTTCATCGTTTTCGCAGCCTTTATGATGGTGGAAAAGTTCGGCTATTCGGTTGCCGCCATTACAACCCTGTTCCTGATCAATCACCTGTTCAACATGTTGTTCGCACCAAAAATCGGCAAGCTGATCAGATATCTTGGCGAGCGAACAGCGCTCAGCCTTGAATATATCGGTTTGATGCTGATTTTCACCTGCTATGCCTTTGTCGAAAATGCCATGCTGGCGGCCATTCTTTACGTTGCCGACCATGCCTTTTTCGCAATGGCCATCGCCATCAAAACCTATTTTCAGAAAATCGCTGATCCCAAAGACATTGCGCCAACGGCAGGTGTGGCCTTTTCCATCAATCATATCGCCGCCGTCACCCTGCCGGTATTGTTCGGATTTATCTGGCTAAAAAGCCCCGCTGCGGTATTTTTGACCGGCGCGGCAATGGCAGCCCTGTCGCTTGGCCTGGCCCGCCTTGTTCCACGCCATCCGCAACAGGGCTATGAGCATATTGGTATGGCCGTCAGGCCGAACGCCGCTGAATAGAATGACCGGCGTGACGTTATGCGGGCACGGCAACGCCACGATAATTAAAACCGAGAACGCCGGGAACACCTGGCATTTTCTTTTTCTCGATCTCCTTGATGACAAAACCCTCGGCCAGCAAAAGTTGCTCGACATTGCGGTTAAGATTGCAGCCCCCGGCGATTTTTTTCCAGAACGGATTAAAGCGGTTTTGCCATTTCTGCGTTCCGGCCCGATCACTGATGCCATGCTCGGAAAACAGCAACCGGCCGCCCGGTTTCAGCACCCGGCGGGCCTCGCGAACGGCGGCAACATTGTCGGGGATGGTGCAAAGGCTGTAGGTCAACACAAATGTATCGGCGCTGTTGTCCTCCAGCGTTAACTGTTCGGCACTTTCGACATAGAGGTCAACATCAAAGGGGCCTTGCTCGGCCAGCCTTTTCGCCCGGCCCCGGAGCGCCAGGCCCGGATCAATGCCGATCAGCTTTTTGACCTTGCGCGGATCATAAAAGGGCAGATTGAGCCCCGTACCCATGCCAGGTTCGACAACCACTCCTTCGGCCAGAGGGACAATCTTTTGCCGCTGCGCGGCTATCGGTGGCAGGGAACAGGCCCCGTGTATCAGCCACGGAGAAACCAGGCGATCATACCAGTTGCCCCTTTGAGCATGATTCACACAGCAATTCAGACTCATAACAGTTTTCCTTCCCTGCGATCATTCAAAAGTTGCGTCAGTGTCGCAGATACATGCGAAACTGTACACTCACAAAATTGCGATGGAATCGGCAACGCACTCCCCCGCAATCTCCTGCCGTCCCGGATTTGTGATACTCGCTGAACCGCTGCTTCAATGCAGCAATGTAGCGACGGCCCACCATCGGGGATGGTCGATTGCAATCCGGTTTGCCGCTGCCCTGGCCTGTTTCTCGTGCTCAAACAGGCCAAAGCAGGTGGCCCCGGATCCGGACATGCGGGCCAGCCGACAATGAGGGTTATTCTGCAATTCCTCCAGGACACAGGTGATGACAGGCGCGATTTCAACAGCCACAGGCTGTAAATCATTGGGTCGTTTCTGCAACCAGTCGATCAGGCCCGAAAATGTGTTGGGCGGCGGAGGTGGTGGCTGCAAATTCACCTTGCAATCACCCGGTTGTAATGGCGAGGCGTTCAGGGCCCCGAAAACATCGGCGGTTGCCACGCCAACACCCGGATTGACAAGCACACAGGGCAGCGTCGGAAACCCGGCCACCGGCTCGAAGATTTCACCAATACCGCCGATCATTCCCGCCACTGACGACAGACACATGGGCACGTCAGCCCCCAGTTGCAGGGCGACCTCGTGCAATGCCTGATCATCAGGCCCTGACCTTCCCGGACCTTGCAACAGTTTGAGCGCCGCCGCCGCATCCGCAGAACCGCCCCCCATACCCGATGCAACGGGCAGATTTTTCTGCAATATGAAACGGCCGCAAGGCATATCGCCAACCTGTTGTCCGTACCATTCGGCAGCTTTCAGGACAAGATTATCGCGGGGATTTTCTTTCGCCAGTTGTGTCGCAAAGGGGCCTTCCAGTTGCAACGACCATTGCTCCGTTTTCCCGCTCCGGCCCTGCATGAATGACAGGGCATCACCAATCGCGGCGAAAGCCACGAGCCCGTGGATCTGATGATAACCATCAGCCCGTTTTCCCTCGACAGTCAGCGACAGATTGATTTTTGCCGGCGCATTGATCCGGGGAAGGAAAGTCGTCTCGACGGTCTTGCTCATTGCTGTTCAGCGGGCGGGAATGGGTGGAATGATCAGGCGTAACCCCGGCCTGATACGATTGCCTCTCAGCAACCGGCGCCGGTTGGCCCGCAACAACCTCTGGTGGAACTGTCCCTTGCCATAATAGCGTTTGGAGATAGTCCACAGACTTTCGCCGCTACGCACCACATGAACGCGTGGCCGTCCTCTTTTGTGTGACTTGTTGCCTGCAACCGCTTTCTTCAGCCCGGCAACAGATCCCGGACCAAAAACAGTATTTATGACCTGTTCAGGCGGCAATCCCTTTTCCATCTTGGCTTTGATTTTCACGGCATCTTTTTTTTCCGGATTCAGCGTCAGCGCCTGAGACCACTGAAAATGGGCCTCCAGCTTGCGCCCGACCCGCCAGTAGGCATCCCCCAGATGATCATTGATAACGGGATCATCCGGTTTCAGTTCGACAGCGCGTTCCAGTTCAAGGGCCGCTTTTTTATAATTCCGCAGCCGATAATGCGCCCAGCCAAGGCTGTCGACGAAATAGCCGTCATCGGGCTTCAGTTCGACAGCGCGACGAATGAAGCGCATGGCCCTGTTCAGATTGACGCCCTGATCGACCCAGGAATATCCCAGATAGTTCAGCACCAGAGCCTGATCGGGATCAAGCTTGTGGGCATGCAAAAGGTCTTTTTCAGCTTTTGACCAGTTGTTCAGTCGCTCAAAACAGACACCACGCGAATAATAATATTTCCAGTGAAATTTGGCCGGTGCCTTCAGCAGATTGATGGCTCTGGTGTAATAGGTCACCGCTTCTGCATAACGCTTGTGAGCCCGCAGAATATTGCCCTGCGCTTCGGCAGCCGTTATGTCGTTGGGATAGGCCGCGATCAGTTCATCGAGCGACGCCTTGGCCTCGTCGACCTTGTCAAGGGAATTGAGGTTAAAGGCCCGGCGAACCGTGGCACCGGGCCACAAGGGGCTGTGCTTGCCGATCTTTTCATAGATCCGGTTGGCCTGCTCATAGTGCTTGCTTTCCTCGTAGGCCTCGGCCAGTGCCAGGCTGGCAAGCGGCAGGTCAGGGCGCAACCACAGGCCGGTTTGCAAATAGATCATGCCGAGATCGACGCCGCCATCTCCGGTCAGCGCATCACCAATACCGTAATACAGTTCGGACAACCCCTCGCGCGGTGTTGTGGTTATAAAGGTCAACTGTTCGCCTTTCAGCACTCTTTGCTGAAGATCGACAACCAGCGGATGACCGCCATTGCGCCTGATGTGGGTTTTCATCAGTTTCAGGGCTTCCTTGCGCGCGCCGGTCGCCGACAGATGCCGCACATAGGCCTCCATCAGGCGAAGCGAGCGCGGATCTTTTTCAAACATTCCCTGATAGGTCTTGCGTGCAAGGGTATGGCGCCCGGCCTGGTCAGCGATCATGGCGCGGTGGTAGTCCTGATAAAATTTTGACCAGTTCATGACATTCAGACGATCCAGCGATTCCAGTGCCTTTTGACTTTTCCCTCTCGCCTCCAGCAACCATGCCTCGACGATGATACCAATCATCTTGCCCAGTGGTGAGCGACGTTCCGCCAGTGAAAACTGTTTTTCGGCCTCGTTATAGTCATTATCGAGTACCGCCTTTAGCCCCAGTACCATGCGGGAAAAGCGGCTGTTTTCACCTTTTTTTATCACATCCCTCGCCAGTTCGAGGCTTTTTTCCCAGTTGCCACGGGCCAGTTGCAAAACGAAGGTCTGCTCAAGCAGGATATCGCTGTCCGGATCCATTTTGAGCGCCCTGGCAAAATATTTTGCCGCGGCGTCATGATCGCGCATTCCGCGTGCCACACGTCCCGCCAGATAGCTGCCCAGCAGGGAATCCTGATGCAGACGATAATTGTGAACCAGCCTCTTTTTCTTTTTTGCTGTTTTGCCAGCCTTTATGACAGCCGGTTTCTTTGCCGCCGGGCTGACCCTGTTACGAACATTGACAGGCGCGCCGGGAGGCGGAACATTGTCAGGTTTCTCAACAGCGGGTGTATAACCTGGCGGTGGCACATTGTCCGGCTTCACCACAGCAGGTGTATAACCCGGCGGGGGCACATTGTCCGGCTTCACCACAGCAGGTGTATAACCCGGCGGAGGCACATTGTCCGGCTTTATGACCGGCTTTTTCGCTCCCGATGCCCTGGCATCAATTTTGTTGACCTCGGGGGTTTTGACGACCGGCTTGACCGGTGCTGCAACCGGCTGCGGCGCGGGTTTCCCCGGCATATCCATCTGTTTTTGTGCTTTTTCTGTTGCAGGCTTCGCTTTTTCCGTACTGTCGGTGACCGGCTGAACCATTGCCGGTGCTTCTGTTTTTTCGGCCCCTTTTGTCCGTTCGCCCGGGACGCTCCTGTCCGCTGCCGGAACCATTTTTACAGGCGTGCTCCCTGCCTCACCATCCCCGGTATCAGGTTTTGCAGGCACCCTGCTCTGCATGGGCCTAATGAGATCTGCCGCCGGTTTTCCCGAAGGTATGACCTGATCCTCAACAGCCATCACAGCCGCACCTGACGAAAAGCACATAATTGCTCCTGCCAGAATCAGGGAAAGAGTTAATCGCGCACCGTTATTTTGAATTTTCATCTGGATCCTGCATCCTGTCACGCGGTTGCTGCCCTTTATTGCCCGCAATCGCATGGATTTGCCGAAATTCATTCGGAAATGCTCAAACTGATGGCTTCTGCAAACGAAACCGGTTTCAACAACCCGCCTGAAAACAATATGTTTGAGGCTGTGCCATTTTCGTGCCTGTTTACAATACGGGTGCCATTATTTTCCTTTTTATTCTTTTTCCAAAGAAAAAACACCCTAAACGCCTAAAAACTACCATTAAATCCTCTCCGGCAGCAAGTATGTCACGGATCAATCCGGAAAAAACCCGGGCGTGCCGTTACATATCCACATAAGTTGGGCCACCTGATGGCGGCACATGCCAGACCAGATTGTCAGCCGGATCCCTGATGTCGCACATTTTGCAATGCAGACAGTTGCCAAAGGCAATATGTACAAATGCCTTGCCCGCTTCGCCGAACCGCTGTTCATAAACCCCTGCCGGACAATAATATTGCGCCGGTTCAAGACCAAATCGATCAACATTTTCCAGTTGCCGATGCGGATTGCGAAAGCGCAGATGGGAAGGCTGCCCCTCTTCATGATACACACCGGCCAGTTGCAGGGAAGTAGGCAAATCGAAGCACAGTTTCTGTTCGCCGGGACTGACCCTTGCCAGTCTTTTCACGTGATCACACCTGAAACTCTGCCGGTCCGCCCCCTTGTGCGACAAATCAATGGGCAGATTCCTCCCGATGAAACGGGCCAGCCACAAATCGGCCGCGACCAGCGCTGCTCCTGCCTCCATGCCAAAGCGGGACAAAAGCGGCTTGACGTGACGGGCGCGGTGCAGCCTGGTGGCGATGCCGTTCTGCCGGTGAGCCTCATGCAGGCACGAGGAACGGTCTGTCGGGCGCGGCGTATCGGCAAAATGCTGCATGGTGCATTCGGCGGCTGCGATACCGCTCAATATGGCATGGTCAATGCCCCGCATGCGCGCCATATCGAACAAACCCGCCGCACAGCCGATCAGCATGCCACCAGGGAACACCGCTTCGGGCCGGCTCTGTTCGCCACCGACGGCAATTACCTTTGCACCATAGCCGATACGTTCCCCCCCCTCAAGGCAGGCCCTGACATGAGGATGGGTTTTCAGCCGCTGCAACAACTCAAAGGGCGACAGGGCCGGATTTTCATAATCGGCATGAACAACGAGACCAGGGACGAGCAGATCTTCACCATAATAATAGAGGAAAGCCCCGCCCTGTGCTTGCCGATGCAGGGGAAAGCCGGTGAGGTGCTCGACCCGTCCGGCCCGATGCTGCGCTTTGGGAATTCGCCAAAGCTCCTTTAACCCGAGCGCATATTTTTGCGGCGCTTTCCCTCTGGCCAGATCAAAGCGTTTGATCACCTGCCCGGCGAGAAAACCGCGCGCCCCTTCGGCAATTAGCACCTGCCTGGCCAGAAGTTCAAGGCCGGGCTGAAAAGCCGGGCCAGGCTCGCCTTTTTTATCAAGGCCCTGATCGGGCGTTGCCACCCC
>JALXEI010000217.1 GCA_027069645.1 Hyphomicrobiales bacterium | reverse complement strand
GGGAAGCGGTATTGCAAAGGCACGGAAAATTCTTAAAAAGGTCAAACCGGTCTGTATTGTCGGCTTTGGCGGCTATCCGACATTCCCGCCGATCTTTGCCGCCAAATCGCTGGGGATACCGAGCATTTTGCATGAACAAAATGCCGTTATGGGGCGCGCCAACCGCATGCTGGCGGCGAAAAGTACCGCTATTGCCCTGTCCTTTGCTCACACTGTCCATGTTGAAGGGGAGCTTGCGGCCAAGGCACGCCATACCGGCAATCCGGTGCGTGATATGGTCATTGAAGCGGCGAAAATCCCGTGGACGGATATGACCATTGACGGGCCGTTCAATCTGCTGGTGTTTGGCGGCTCCCAGGGGGCGCGCTATTTTTCCGATCTGGTGCCACCGGCCATTGCCGCCCTGCCGGAGGATGTGCGTGAACGCATGCGCATCGTACAGCAATGTCGCGCCGAGGACATGGATCGCGTCGATAAAGCCTACAAGGCGGCCGGTGTGTCCTTTCAGATTGCGACCTTTTTCGACAATTTGCCGGAAATCATCGCTCATTCCCATCTGGTGCTGGCGCGGTCGGGCGCTTCAACGGTGACCGAACTGGCGGTGATCGGGCGCCCCTCGATCCTCGTTCCCCTGCCACATGCGCTTGACAATGACCAGTTGCGCAATGCGGCCTTTCTGGCTGATGCCGAAGCGGCGATCTGCATTGAGCAAAAAGACCTTGATTCGGCCCGCTTGTCCGATGATCTTGCAAAACTGTCACGTGAACCCGCCATGTTGCAAAAGGCAGCGATAGCGGCCAGGGGCGTTGGCAGGCCCGATGCCGTGCAGCGTCTGGGGGATCTGGTTGAAGAAGTGGCCAGCCGATGATGATTCAGATAGGCCTCGAAAATATTGTTGAGGGGTGGTAAATTATATCCTGTTGATATGCGGTTGTTTAACATTTTCCTGTAAAACAGGGTTGGAAACATATGTGCCCTGTGGCAGGGAAACACAGAAACATAACAATCGGTCGGGGATGAAACAATGAAAATGCCCGGGGCGCTCGGCCCTTTTCACATTGTCGGGATCGGTGGTATTGGCATGAGTGCCATCGCCCACATCATGCTGGAGCTGGGTTACAGGGTTCAGGGCTCTGATCTGACCGACAGCCGAAATCTGAAACGGCTTGGCGAGATGGGGGCGACGACCTTTGTCGGTCATGCACCGGAAAATATCGACAATGCCGGTTGTGTGGTCATTTCTTCGGCCGTCAAGCCGGGCAATCCGGAGCGCGATGAGGCGTTAAAGCGCGGTATCCCGGTGATCCGTCGCGTCGAGGTGCTGACCGAGCTGATGCGCCACTATGCAACCATTTCCGTGACCGGAACGCATGGCAAAACCACCATTACCTCGCTGACGGCGCATGTGCTGGAACAGGGGGGCATTGACCCGACGGTCATTGCCGGAGGGATTGTCAATGACTGGGATTCCAATGCCCGCATTGGCCGCAAGGGCGGCTGGATGGTGGTGGAAGCCGATGAATCCGATGGCACCTTCCTGAAACTTCCCACCCAGATCGGCATTATCAGCAATATCGACAAGGAACATCTCGATTATTATCATGATTTCGATACGCTGAAGGAGGCCTTTGCTACCTTTGTGGGCAATATCCCCTTTTACGGCATGGTGGTGGCAGGAATAGACAATCCGCATGTGCGCAAAATTGCCGAAAGCTATCGCGGGGCCATGAACCGGCGTCATCTTCTCACCTATGGTGAACATCCCGATGCCGATTTGCGGCTGGAAAATCTGCATGGCGCGGACGGATTTGCGATATTTGATGTGGCGCTGGGACCAGCCGTCAAGGGCGGCGAACGGCGACTGAAGGGGCTGAAACTGCCACTGCCCGGCGTTCACAACGCCAGCAATGCCCTTGCCAGCATGGCGGTGGCGCTTGAACTGGGGATGAGTGACGGGCAGGTTGTCGCTGCTTTAGAGAATTTTGGCGGTGTTTACCGGCGTTTTACGCGTGTGGGGGTCTGGAACAGGGTGGCCATATATGATGATTATGCGCATCATCCTGTCGAGATTGCCAATGTGCTCAAGGCCGCGCGCAGCGTCACGCAGGGGCGGGTGATCGCCGTCAAACAGCCGCATCGCTATTCACGGGTGGCGGATCTGTTCGACGATTTTGCCGGTTGTTTCAGGGAAGCCGATGCCGTGATTGTGGCACCCGTTTATGAAGCAGGTGAATCACCCATTGAGGGGATTACTCACGAAACACTGGCCAAAGCCATTAAGGACAGGGGACACGGCCATGTTGTGACCATACCTGGTGAGGAGGCGCTTGCGGGCGTGCTGGGAGAGATGGTCGCACCTGGCGATCTGGTAATTTGTCTGGGAGCCGGAGACATCAGCAAATGGGCGCACGCGCTGCCGGCAAATCTGGTCAAAAGCTTTCCAGGAGAAGCAGAAAGACATGCGGAGCCGGTCCGATCATGAGTTTTGAAGATATTGGCGAGGATATAAAAAGGCTGGTTCCGGATTTGCGCGGACGGTTGCGGGCCAACGAAAGCCTTGCACCGGTGACCTGGTTCCGGGTTGGCGGGCCTGCACAACTCTATTTTGGTCCGGCAGATGAGGAGGATCTGGCCTATTTTCTGGACAATATACCAGCGGAGTTGCCTGTAACCGTAATCGGTCTTGGCTCCAATCTGATCATTCGTGATGGCGGTCTGGAAGGGGTGGTCATACGCCTCGGTCGCGGATTTGGTCAGACCGAGGTTCTTGAAGGCGAGAGAATCCGGGCCGGCGCGATCGTACCGGATGTGCGTCTGGCCCAAACAGCAGCAGAGGCGGGCATTGCCGGGCTGGAATTCTATCGTGGTATTCCCGGCTCGATTGGCGGCGCCCTGCGCATGAATGCCGGTGCTCATGGCGGTGAAACCAGGGATTTTCTGCTTGAAGCGCGGGCTGTTGACCGTAATGGCAAGGTGCATGTTCTCAAAAACGCCGATATGGGCTATAGCTATCGTCATTGCAGTGTGCCGGAAGACTATATTTTCACACAGGCCCTTTTTGGTGGCGAGAGGGGGGATGCCGACGAATTGCGCGCCCGCATGCAGGAAGTGGTGGATTACCGGGAGCAAAAACAGCCGGTAAAAAGCCGCACCGGCGGTTCGACCTTCAAGAATCCGCCGGGGCACAGCGCTTGGAAACTGGTGGATGCTGCCGGATGTCGCGGCCTGCGGGTCGGCGGGGCGCATGTGTCGGAGAAGCACTGCAATTTCCTCATCAATGATGAGGAAGCCACGGCGGCGGATATCGAGAAGCTGGGCGAACTGGTCCGCAAGCGGGTATATGAGAACAGCGGCATAAAGCTGCAATGGGAAATCAAAAGGCTGGGCGTATTTCGGGACGGGGAAGAGATCGCGCAACTGGCCGTGTAAAAAGTGAAGTAAAGAGGAATGATGCCATGTTGACCCTTGTTTTTACGATCCTGCCACTGGCATTTGCCGCAGCCCTGCTGGCCTCTGTGGCCTGGGAATATCTGAGCTGGAAAGACCGTTTTGCCAACTGGTCCTATGGCGGGGCGCGGTCACTTGGCGCTGTCAAAAAGCATGGTGATGTCGGCCCGCGGCTGGCGTTTGAATATAATGTTGACGGGACGACCTATCAGGGTCTTTCCCGCTATATGAAAGATACCCTGCCACCAAAGGGCGAGCGCATCGATATTTACTATGATCCGCAAAATCCGGCTGATGCCGAATGGTACAGTTCAGGGCTGCATAAATCACTGATGGTCGGAACAGCACTGATTGCCTTGCTGATCTTCTGGCTGGCCATCTGAAGAACAGGGCAGGCAAGGCAGAACGGGTGGGTTCCATGTCGGATAAATACAGCCATGTTGCCGTGTTGATGGGCGGTCTGTCGTCAGAGCGCCAGGTTTCGCTTGCTTCGGGCAGGGCGGTTGCGGCGGCGCTTGAGGGGGAGGGCTATATGGTGACGACCATTGATGCCGGTCCGGACCTTGCCGAACGCCTTTCAAAAACAGCCCCCGATGTCTGTTTCAATGCCCTGCATGGCAAATGGGGGGAAGATGGTTGTGTGCAGGGCGTTCTGGAAGTGCTGAAAATCCCCTATACGCACTCGGGCGTTCTGGCGTCTTCGCTGGCCATGAACAAGGATCTGACCAAGATATTGCTAAAAAATGCCGGTATCCCCGTGGCCGACAGCAAGGTCGTGACACGAAAGCAGGCCAGCAAGGGCCATGTCATGGCGCCGCCCTATGTCCTTAAACCGGTGGCCGACGGCTCGTCGGTGGGGATTTATATGGTGCTGGACGATGAGGCTCACCCCGGCGAGCGCCTGCTTGAGGCCGGTTCGCCGGACGATGAAATCATGGCCGAACGCTATATCGATGGTCGCGAGTTTACCTGTGCGGTGCGGGGTGACGAGGCACTGTGCGTCACGGAAATTCTCCCTGCCGACGGTTTCGAATTTTATGATTTTGACGCCAAATATGCAAAAGGCGGTTCAAAACATATATTACCAGCCAAAATTTCATCGAAAATTAACCGACGCATAGAATCATATTCGCTAATGGCTCACAAGGTGCTGGGCTGTCGGGGCATCAGCCGCACCGATTTTCTCTATGACGAGAAAGCCGGTGAGGATGATGGTTTGTTCTTTCTGGAGATCAACACCCAGCCGGGCATGACATCCACGTCGCTGGCACCGGAACAGGCCGAGTTTAAAGGTATGTCATTTGGAGAGCTGGTGCGCTGGCTCGTGGAGGATGCTTCTTGCGATCGTTGACGAACAGGCCTGTCTCGCATGACTTTCCTGACGGGAAGGGCGCACAGGCACGTTTTGAGACGACCTCACAGAGAACCTCACAGGCCGGTCGCAAGAGATCGCCGCGCGGTACGGGTATCTATTCGTTGCTGGTGTTTGTCCTGTTTGCAACAGGGCTCGCTTATGGCGGCTATTTCGAGCGCTTGCGCAGCTCTCTGGCCGGGCCGTTTGAAGACTATCTTCGCAGCTCCGGACTGATCCTTCATGAAATACATATCAGGGGACAGGAAACTCTTTCCGACGAGCAGATTATTGCAGCACTCGGTATTCGTCCCGGTCAGTCAATGATCGGATATGATGCCGCACCGGCGCAGCAAAGGCTGGCACGACTGGGGCGTATCAGATCGGCGCGGGTGATGCGCCTGCTGCCTTCGGCGCTGCTGGTTGAAATCCGTGAACGCCAGCCTTTTGTTCGCTGGCTGCATGAGGGGCGCATCGATATTATTGACCGTGATGGCATTGTGCTGGGGCCTGCCGGACAGACAGAATACCGCTCTCTTCCCCTCGTGGCGGGCCGCGGGGCCGCAGAAAAAGCGGCGCATCTTGTTCGCATTTTATCGGCTCACGAACAACTGGCCCGGCGCATAAAGTTTGCCGAGCGTATTGAGGACTATCGCTGGAACCTTCACATTGGCGGGGCAACGGTCATAAAGCTGCCCCCGCATGGCGTTGCTCTCGGGCTGGCCCGGCTGATTGGTCTGCCGGACCGGGACACTCTGCTGGCTCGCAGCAATACAGTTGTGGATCTGCGTCATCCGGACCGCATTTATGTAGGAAGCGGCGCATCCCGAGGTGATAACAGTCCGCAACCGGTTCGGCGTTCTCCGGTCAGGTCCTGAAGGAGCATGGCCATGAGCACCGGTTCCCGTTTCCACAGCAATCCTTCGACTGTTGCTGCTATCGATATTGGCAGCAGTAAAACCGCCTGCCTGATCGTCGGGACAGGCGATCCGCAGGGGGAGGGCGAAAACGCGTCAGTTTCTGCCAGCCGCGTGCTGGGGGTTGGTTATCAGCGCTCACAGGGAATCCGGGGTGGTGTAGTCTTTGATCCCCGTGCGGTCGAGCATACGATACGTGCCGCCGTTGACAAGGCGGAACGTCAGGCAGGGTCGACTGTCGATGAGATCAGCATTGTTCTGAACGCGGGACGCATCCGCTCGCAAAACTATGGCGCGGCCCTTGAACTGGGGGGGGGACGGGTCAAAAAGTCCCATATTCACGCACTCTACCGGAAAGGCTGGGAACATATCGCCGATTCCAGCGATGCCATTTTGCATTCCCTGCCGCTGGGATTTGCCCTTGATGGTGTCGCGGGCATTGAAAATCCGGCCGGTTTTTCAGGTCAGCATCTGTTTGCCGATTTTCATGCTGTCAGCGCCGATCTGTCCCATGTGCGACGCGTGCTTGATTGTGTCGAGGACAGTTATCTGTCACCGGTTTCCGTGATCGTCGCCCCCTATGCCAGTGCCCTTGCGACTCTTCGGCCAGCAGAGCGAAACGAGGGTGCTGCTGTTCTGGATCTGGGAGGCGGAACCAGCTCTCTTGCCGTGTTTGCCGGCGGGCATTTTGTCTATGCCGGATCTCTGGCCAAGGGGGGGATGCAAATCACCGGGGCGCTGGCGCGCGAATTCAAAATGCCGTGGAGAGATGCCGAGCGCCTCAAACTGGGCATTGCTCCCGACAAAAATGGTCGCTCGCGCTGGCCCAAGGTGGACCATCTTGTGGCCCGACACCTGGCGGCGATTTTCATGCATCTGAAGAAAAAGATGCAGGATAGCGGTTTTGCCTTTGATCTGGTCAGATATATCGTCCTGACCGGGGGGGGCGCGCTCTACCGTGATGGCCCCCGAATGGCCGCCGAAATATTTGGCAAACCGGTCCGCATCGGGGTTCCGGATGCCATAAACGGCATGCCGCCCCGGCTGGTCAATCCGGCTTTTGCGGCACTGTGCGGGGGTGTTGCCCGTCAGAAATACCGGCATCCGGAATTGTCAGAGCGATTTGTGTCGGCTTCCGGGCGCGTGCGCAAGGGGCCAGGAGGGCGGTTTGGCGACTGGTTTCAGCATTTGACATCTTGACAGTTGTGTCCCGTCAGCAGTTTTTCGACAAAAATTATAAAAAATGCATTTTGTTCATCAACCGGTAACTGTCCTGTGGGCATAGTGAACCACATGTAGTTACTCTTTTGCGTTAAGAAAGAGTATTGTAACGCGTAATTCAGGAGTATGGACCGCTATGCCGATCCATTTGAAAACACCGGACCTGGCCGAGCTCAATCCGAAAATAGCCGTTTTCGGCGTTGGAGGAGCCGGTGGCAATGCTGTCAACAATATGATCGCGGCAAAATTGCAGGGCGTCAGTTTTATTGTCGCCAATACCGACGCACAGGCTCTCATTCATTCGCAGGCAGAAACGAAAATCCAGCTTGGTGCGGCCATGACGGAAGGTCTTGGCGCAGGATCGAAGCCGGAAATCGGTGCGGCTGCGGCTGAAGAAAGTATCGAGGAGATACGCGCGCATCTACGCGGTTTGCACATGGTCTTTATCACCGCCGGGATGGGCGGCGGGACAGGAACCGGCGCGGCACCGGTCATTGCCCAGGCGGCCCGTGCCGAAGGTGTTCTGACGGTGGGCGTTGTTACCAAGCCGTTTCATTTCGAAGGCCAGCGCCGGATGCGCTCTGCAGAATTTGGCATTGAACTTCTGGCCGAGCAGGTCGATACGCTGATCGTTATTCCCAATCAGAACCTGTTTCGTGTCGCTGTGATGAAGACAACCTTTTCGGAGGCCTTTGCGATGGCCGATCAGGTTTTGCATGACGGCATTTCCTGCATCACCGATGTTATGGTCAAGGAAGGCATCATCAATCTGGATTTCGCCGATGTCAATCTGATCATGCGGGCGAGTGGCGCCGCGATGATGGGGACGGGTGAAGCCAGCGGCGAAAATCGCGGCAGGGAAGCGGCCGAAGCGGCGGTGACCAACCCCTTGCTTGACGATGTCACATTGCAAGGGGCCAAAGGGCTGCTGGTTTCGATTATTGGCGGGCGCAGCGATTTGACGCTCTACGAGGTTGACGAGGCGGCCAACCGGGTGCGCGAGGAAGTCGCTCCTGACGCCAATATCATCATCGGGACAGCCTTTGACGAAAGTCTTGAAGGTTCTGTGCGTGTTTCTGTTGTGGCCACCGGGCTTGGCAGAGCTGCCGGAGGAGCGAAAAAGCCTGATACGGCGGAGGGTGCAAACGGGAGCAAAGACCCGGGGCTTATCCGTCGTCTGGACGATTTGCAGTCCGGCAGCGGGGAAAGTTCTGCGCCGGTTGCGCCCGCAGAGGCGATTGAACCCGAAAGCCGGAGCGATCGCATCAGCATTGAGGAAAGAGCTCCTGCGATTTACGGCGCCGGAACACCGCAAGCCGATACGCAGGTAAATTCTTCAGCTTTGAGGGGCGGGCAGGAACCGCTTCCGGCAGGCGACAGCATTCGTATGCCTTCAATTGATGATTTCGGGCCTGTCGGGCAGGTTTTGCTCCGTGAGCATCGCGAGGAGGCCGGAATCGCGGCACAAAAACGTCGTGTTGGTTTCCTTGAGCGGCTGGTCGGACTGGCCTCGGGGAGTCACCCAAAGGAGACTGTTGCACAACAGCCACAAACCAACAGACAAATCGCCGGGCATGCTGGCGAGGAAGGCGGGATGGTTATTGATCCTCATGTCAAGGGGGAGGCTCTGTCATCCCGGACAAATCATCGGCAGACCGGACCTGGAAAAAAGGAAGATGTATCTGAATTTCCATCGTTTTTAAGAAAAACAAACTGATTTCCAATGTCGCAGGTTGCGGCATTTTCGAAACTGGTTAACTCTCGGGCGCCCCTGTTTTCACACGATTTGTGGAGGCAGGGGCGTTCTTTGTTACAGTTCTCGTAACACAACGTAAGAAAGCGTGATTTGGCGTTTCGGAAACGGTTGCGTAATCTCCACTCATCAGGTTGGATCTGAATGAAATGATTCGAGATCGGAACAATAAAGCCGAGCGTGGGACCTTTGCAGCCTTGTTTCGATCAGGCCGGAATTCCGGCAGCCCTGATTGGGGGAGCAGAACTTTTTTCTGCTCAGGTTCATAAAAGGGAACGGCGCGTAAAATGACTCATAATATAATGAGCGTCCGGCAGACCACAATAAAAAGGGACACGGTTCTGAAAGGAATTGGCGTTCACAGCGGGTCGCCAGTCACATTGCTTTTGTCACCATCGGATCCTGATACGGGCATCACTTTTGTGATTACCAGAAAGGGTGTTGCGGTGGCGGAAATAAAGGCCAACAGTGACGCAGTAAGAAATGTAACCCTGTGCACCATCATTGGTGATGAAAACGGTGCCATTGCCGCGACAGTTGAACATCTGGTTTCAGCTATTCGGGGGCTGGGTATTGATAATATCACCATCGAAATGGAAAGCGGCGAAGTGCCAATCATGGATGGCAGTGCGGCGCCTTTCGTTGACACATTACTCGAATGCGGCATTCGCGAGCAGTCGGCGCCGCGCCGTTACATAAAGGTTCTCAAAACCATCAGGGTCGAGGAAGACGGGGCCTGCGCCGAGCTGCGCCCTGCGGACAGCTTTTATATCGATGTCACCATTGATTTTGCCGATGAACTGATCGGAAAACAGCAGATCGCAATGGAAGTCACACCCGAAAGATATGCAGTTGAACTGGCCCGGGCCAGGACCTTCGGTTTTATGAAAGATGTCGAAAAGCTCTGGGCTGCGGGAAGGGCACTCGGGGCGTCGCTGGAAAATACCATTGCGCTTGGTGAGGGAAAAATCCTCAATCCGGAAGGCTTGCGCTATGCGGATGAATTTGTTCGCCATAAAGCGATGGACGCTGTTGGCGATCTGGCACTGGCAGGTGCGCCTTTGCTGGCGTCATACAGGTCGATATGTGGCGGTCACAGCCTTAATTACAAAGCTGTACAGACCCTGTTGGCCGATCAGGATGCATGGACATATGTCGAAGCTCCACGTCGACGTCAATATGCCCATGCAGAAGCGGGTGCAGGGATGGTTGCTGCAAATTTTGCGGCTGCAAAAAATTGATTGTCCCCAATCATGTAACTGAAACCCCGTCTGTCGTTTCGGCAGACGGGTCTTTTTTTGCAACAGTCGGATGATAAAGTGAGGCCTTGTTGTTGTCTGATAAGTAACCGGGCATAAAAATAACATATTCTCGCTCCCATTGTATTTTAATGATCGTTACATCTCCTTCCTTGCAGGCTTGACCGTTTCGCTGTTTTGGATAGTATTTCAAATGGAACGAACAGATATCAGGCCACCGGATAACCGTCCGGTCAGACGAATATGAGAACCGCAGAGAGAAAAAGGATCTGAAATCCGTGCAACAGTTCCCGAAAATGCCCCGGTCGCTCTCGCACATGCTTTTGCCAGTGGCGCTGCTGATGCTGGCCGGTTCAGGGTTGTCCGGCTGCGGGTCTTCCATCCCTGCGATCCTTGAAAGCAAGACCGCTCCCAAGAAAATTACCGGAACACCCGAGGAGATGTACAGAATCGGTGACGCGCGACTGAGTACCGGCAACTATGCCGTGGCCGAACGTTATTTTGAAGAGGTAGATCGCCAGCACCCCTATTCCCCCCTGGCGAGGCGGGCCATCGTCATGGCTTCCTATGCCTATTACAAGGACGGGAAATATCCCGAAGCCATCGCCGGGGCGCGGCGCTACGTGACGCTGCATCCGGGGACAAAAGAGGCCGCGCTGGCGCAATATATCATTTCCAGTTCCTATTTTGACCGCATAAAAAACCCGAATAATGACCAGACAGCCACGCGAAAGGCTTTGAAAGAGCTTCAGGTTCTGGTGCGGCGCTATCCCAACAGTCGTTATGTGGCCAAGGTTCAAAACCGCATTAAAATCGCGAGGGACGTGCTCGCGGCTCACGAGATGGAAGTTGGTCGCTATTATCTCAAAAACAACAACTATCTGGCGTCAATCAATCGCTTCAAGACGGTTGTCAGAGACTATCAGACCACCAAACAGGTGGAAGAGGCGCTGGCACGTCTGACCGAAGCCTATATGGCGATGGGAATCACCAACGAGGCGCAGAGCGCAGCGGCCATCCTTGGACACAATTTTCCGGCTTCCAAATGGTACAGGGACAGTTATGCGCTGTTGAAAACAGGCGGGCTTGTACCACGCGAACACAAGGGATCGTGGGTCAGCCGGACATGGAAAACCGTCACCAAAGCTGTTCTTCCCGGGTAGGGATCATGCCGGCGGCTCCCGGTCTGCCAAAATGCTTGCATGCTGACCGGTTTGCAATTCATATGGATTTCTGAATCGTATAACAGAAGTCCGGGGATAAGGATGCTGGCTGCTCTTTCCATTCAAAATATCGTTCTGATCGAAAAACTCGACCTTGAGTTCTCGAACGGACTGACGGCATTGACCGGCGAGACCGGCGCCGGAAAATCCATTCTGCTGGACAGTTTCGGTCTCGCTCTGGGGGCAAGGGGGGATGCAAGGCTTGTCCGGGCAGGGGCCGGGCAGGGCCAGGTCACGGCCATGTTTGAATTGCCTGCGGATCATCCTGTCCTTTCTCTGCTGGAACAAAATGAAATTGCCGCTGACGGGCAGGTTGTGCTGCGACGCGTACAAAACAGCGATGGCCGTACGCGTGCCTTTGTCAATGATGTGCCGGTTAGTTTGACGCTGTTGCGCCGGCTCGGTTCGGGACTGGTGGAAATTCACGGACAGCATGATGATCGGGCGCTGCTCGATATTGCCACCCACAGGGATTTGCTTGATGCCTTTGGCGGACACGGGGCATTATTGACAAAACTGGAGAAAAGTCACGCGGCAATGAAAGCCGCCTCGCAGGAACTGGACAATCATCAAAAGGATATCGAGCGCATTCGCGAGCGGGCCGGCTATTTGTCACATGTGCTGGAAGAATTGCGTCACCTCGATCCACAACCGGGTGAGGAAGAAGAGCTTGCCGGGCGTCGTCAGATGATGATGAATGCCGAAAAGATTGCCAAAGATCTGGCGAGCGCCGAAACGACTCTGTCGGAGCGTGGCGGTCTCAAGGGGCTGGCGGCCATTTTGCGCAAGCTTGAGCGTCAACCCGCAGGGACAAGGGATTTGCTCGATCCGGTCACGACAGCGATCGAAAAAGTGTTGCTGGAAGTGAGTGAAACCCGCGCAATTATTAACAATGCGCTGGAGCGAACCCGCTTTGCCCCCCGGGAACTGGATCAGACGGAGGAACGGTTGTTTGCGCTTCGCGAGGCTGCACGCAGATACAAGGTGCCGGTTGTCGCCCTGCCTGACCTTTATCAGCGGATCGAGCAGGAACTGGCCGCGCTCGATGCCGATGAAGAAGCTCTGGCCGCTTTGCGCGAAAAGGTCGAAAAGACCCGTGCAGTCTATGAAAAACAGGCGGCGGAACTTTCAGCGAAGCGAAAAAAAGCGGCGCGATTGCTCGACGCGGCGGTGGAAAAGGAACTGGGGCCGTTGAAGCTGGAAAAAGCCCGCTTTAAAACGAGGGTCAGCGGTGATCCCGACAGGGCCGGGGCAACCGGCTATGATCAGATTGTTTTTCATGTTCAGACCAATCCCGGTTCAAAGGAAGGGCCCTTGTTGCAGGTGGCGTCAGGCGGTGAACTGTCGCGCTTTATTCTGGCGCTGAAAGTGGTGCTGGCCGCAAGAGGGGCGGCACCGGTACTGGTGTTTGACGAGATTGACAAGGGGGTTGGAGGTGCTACGGCGGCGGCAATCGGGGAACGTTTGCTGCGTTTGTCGGAGAAGTTGCAGGTCTTTACCATCACCCATGCGCCGCAAATCGCCGCGCTGGCCGATGTGCAACTGAAAATCGCAAAGAGCGTCCGGCAGACGAAAGGCGGGGAAAAAACGGTCACCAGGGTCGGGCATTTGTCCCGCGAACAGCGTCGCGAGGAAATTGCACGCATGCTGGCCGGCGCCAGGGTCACCAGCGAGGCACGTGCAGCAGCAGATCGTTTGATAAGGAATGAAGCGTGAGCGACAGGCAGCAGGGGAACAATGGCGACAGAGCCGTTGAAGAGCTGGACAAACAGGCGGCAAGGGCCGAACTGGCGCATCTGTACAAGGAGATGGGGCGGGCAGACGAAGCCTATTACAATCATGATGATCCGATCATGGATGATGCCGCCTATGACGCAATGCGTCGTCGCCTTCTGGCTATCGAGGCACGTTTCCCGGAGCTGCAAGGCCCGGATAGCCCAAGCCTCAGGGTCGGGGCCGCGCCGTCGGAACGTTTTGAAAAGGTCCGCCATGCCGTGCCAATGCTGTCGCTCGGTAATGCTTTTGATGATCGGGATGTGGTGGAATTCATCGAGCGTATCCGCCGTTTTCTGGGACTTGATGAAGCGGATGAACTGGCGATAACCTCCGAACCCAAGATTGACGGTCTGTCTATCTCCCTGCGCTATGAAAAGGGTCGTCTGGTGCAGGCGGCGACAAGGGGCGATGGCAGCGAGGGCGAGGATGTCACCCGCAATATCATGACACTGAAGCAGGTCCCGCAGCATGTGGAAGCTGAAGATTTTCCTGATGTTTTCGAGCTGCGCGGCGAGGTCTATATGAGCCACGCAGATTTTGCCGCCCTCAATGAACGCCAGAAGGCTGCCGGAGAAAAAGTCTTTGCCAATCCGCGTAACGCCGCTGCCGGAAGCCTGCGACAGCTTGACCCGAAGATTACCGCCCAACGCCCGCTGAAACTGTTTGTCTATGCATGGGGGGAAGGGGAGCCGCTGCCGGGCAAAACGCAGATGGCAGTGATTGAAAGTTTCAAACGCTGGGGCTTTCCGGTCAATCCGCTGATGAAGATAAACCATAGTGCGACGGAACTGCTTGAGGCATATAGAATAATCGAGCAGCAGCGTGCCGAACTGCCTTACGATATTGACGGCGTGGTCTATAAAGTCAACCGGCTCGATTATCAGCAGCGTCTGGGTTTTGTCTCCCGTTCGCCGCGCTGGGCCATTGCCCATAAATTCCCGGCCGAAAAGGCCGTGACCCGTTTGCTTGATATTGAAATACAGGTCGGGCGTACCGGGGCTCTGACGCCGGTGGCGAGGCTGCAACCGGTGACGGTCGGGGGCGTTGTGGTCTCGAACGCTACGCTGCACAATGAGGACGAGATCGCCCGCAAGGATTTGCGTATTGGTGATACCGTCATTGTTCAGCGGGCCGGAGATGTCATCCCGCAGGTCGTGGAGGTGGTGATTGAGCGGCGTCCGGAAGACGCAAGGCCCTTTGTCTTTCCGCGGTTTTGTCCGGTATGCGGCGCTCATGCCGTGCGCGAGATGCATCCCTCGACCGGTGAGCCGGACAAGGTGCGTCGTTGCACCGGCGGTTTGAGCTGCCCGGCGCAAATCAGGGAACGTCTGGCGCATTTTGTTTCCCGTGATGCTTTTGATATTGACGGGCTGGGCAAAAAGCAGATCGAAGCCTTTTTGCGCTGGGGACTGGTCAAAACCCCTGCCGATCTGTTCACGCTGGAGCGGCGCGATGCGGAAAGTCTTGACAGGTTGAAAAACCGCGAGGGCTGGGGGCGCAAGTCGGCGGCCAATCTGTTTGCAGCCATAAACGAAAGGCGTACAATTTCCCTTGATCGCTTTGTCTACGCTCTTGGTATCCGCCATGTCGGCGCCACGACAGCGAAATTGCTGGCGCGCAGTTATGGTACCTTCGGGCGTCTGCACGAAGCGGTAACAGGGGCGGCGGATGAGGACAGCGAGGCCTGGCAGGAGCTTGTCAATATTGACGGCATTGGCCCGGTTGTCGCGCGGGCGCTGGTGGAATTTTTTGCGGAACAGCACAATGAAGACGTTGTTGCCGCATTGCTCCGGGAAGTCACGCCGGAGGAATTTGTCATCGAGGATATGACGCAAACGGCGATTAGTGGCAAAACGGTTGTGTTTACCGGCAAGCTGGAGCGTTTTTCCCGCGCCGAGGCCAAGGACCGCGCCGAACGCCTTGGCGCAAAGGTCGCGGGCTCTGTGTCGAAAAAGACCGATTATCTGGTTGCCGGACCGGGGGCGGGCTCCAAGCTGAAAAAAGCCGAAAGCCTTGGCGTAAAGGTGCTGAGCGAAGAGGAATGGCTTGCTCTTGTTTCCGGTGATACCGAATCGTGAAAGAGATTTTTATACCAACCGCCCTTGATATTGACCCATTGCATGGGATCATATCGGCTCATATGGCTGGTAGATTGTGCGCCGCTCGATACTTCGTATCTTGCAAGCGCAAAATGCCGGCCAGATGGGCCGCTATGCCCCACCCGAAGGGCCGGGCGCTTTTTTCCGGCAGCACCGGATC
>JALXEI010000216.1 GCA_027069645.1 Hyphomicrobiales bacterium | reverse complement strand
TCGATGTCTTGCTGATCGTGTCGCCCTTGTTGCTGTTTGGCCTGTGGCGTTTTGTGGTGCATGGCGAACGCGATCACCGCCGCATGTTCAGCGATGCGCCTGTTCTGTTTCTGTTGTTGATCGGTGGCCTTCTGGGAATGGGCGGGCTGTATTTTCTCGCCTCGCACGAAGAAGAAAGGCCAGATGCCCATTATGTGCCGCCGCGCGTCGTCGATGGTCATATTGTTCCGGGACATTTTGAACATGACAGGGAAAAACACTGAAACGGTGAACGCAACAGACATAAGGATAAAAGGAGACTGGCTGTCCTCTTCTCAGACTCGACGACTGCGGGATATGTTTGATCGCAGCGGCCATACGGCGCGTTTTGTCGGTGGCGTGGTGCGTAATGCCCTGCTGGAGGAAACTGTACACGACCTGGACATGGCGACTGATATGCGCCCCCAGGAAGTTTTGCAGCAGGCACAACGAGCGGGTTTCAAAGCGATTGGAACCGGACTGGCACATGGTACGGTGACGGTCATTATTGATCACGCCGTTTATGAAATCACCACTTTGCGTGTTGACATGAAGACCGATGGCCGTCATGCGCAGGTCGCCTTTACCAAAGACTGGCGCGAGGATGCAGCGCGGCGCGACTTTACCATGAACGCTCTTTATGCCGATTTTGACGGCATGGTGCATGACCCGCTGGGAGGCTATGAGGATTTGCAGGAACGGCGGGTGCGTTTCATTGGCCAGGCGGAGGATCGTATCAAAGAAGACTATCTGCGCATTTTGCGCTTCTTTCGATTCACTGCTCAATATGGCGAGGGACGGCTGGATGAAACCGGGCTGACGGCCTGCACGGCTCTGCAAGGCGGGCTTTCGGGTCTGTCGCGTGAGCGGGTGCGTTCTGAATTTTTGCGCTTGCTGGTGCAGTCCCGTGCCTTGCCGGTTTTGCGCGAAATGTTCAGCCATGGCCTGCTGGACAGTGTTGCTCATATGGTGCCGCACATGAACAGGTTTGAGCGCTGGCTGACATTTGAACGCGAGTTGCAACGTCCTCCATCGGCCATGGACCGGCTTGGGGCGCTTTGTGTGCTGGTGCGAGAAGATGCCGACAGGCTGGCAATCGGTTTGCGTTTGTCAAACAGGGAAAAGCACCGGCTTGCCGATTGGGCGCACCCTCTTGCCCTTGAGGGGAAAGGTACGAGGAAGCAGGCGCGTCTTGCCTGTCACAGGGCCGGAAAAGAGGGGCTGGAACGCTTTGTGATCAGTTGGTTCTTGTCAGGGGACGGGCCTGCTCATGAGGGCTGGCGAGACAAATATCACATGTTGCGCGACTGGCAACCACCTGTCTTTCCCGTAAAAGCGGCTGATTTGCTGAAAAAGGGCCTGAAACCCGGCCCGGCTCTCGGACAGACCTTGCGCCGACTTGAAGATCAGTGGTGTGCCAGCGATTTTACATTGCAGCGCAAAGAGATTCTCGACGGGCTTTGAGCAATCCCAAGGCAATCGCATGAAAAATGCACGTATTTGTGCTGTTTCGGTTGTCATCCCGTTGAAGGACGGGAGCCATACGCTGTGTCTTGGCAAATTGAAACGGGCGTCTGTTGCAAGATTCGTGATGAAATTTGAGAGGTCACGGGCTATGGATTCCGGCCTGCGCCGGAATGACATCAGTAAAACAATAAGTCATAAAAAAACAAATGCGGAACGCTGTCCGCTGGTATTTCATGCGATTACCCTGAGCCTACACTCTCGACGCTTTCTTGTCCGTTATTCCTCCGCATCCTTCCAGCCATCCGGGGTCAGGTGCTGTTGCGGGGTGAAGCGCGATTTGTAGGTCATTTTGCGGCAGCCATCGATCCAGTAGCCCAGATAAAGATAGGGCAAACCGAGGCGACGGGCATAGTCCATATGTTCAAGGATCATGTAGCTGCCCAGACTGCGTGACACCTGTTGCGGATCAAAAAAGCTGTAGACCATGGAAATGCCGTCCGACAGGCGATCACAAAGGGCAACGGCGGTCAGCGGATTGGTTTTTTTCCGCTTTTCGTCTTTGCCGTTGTTCGTTTCATCAAGCGGGCCACGCAGGCGATATTCGCTCAAAAAAGTATCGGCTTCGCTTTCTTCCACCATCATGGTGTAGTCAAACTGGCTCATATCGGCCATGCCGCCCTGACCATGGCGGGTATTGATGTAAAGATCGAAAAGCTCATATTGCTCAAGGGTTGCCTGAGGCTTGACCCTTTGCACGGCCAGATCCGCGTTGCGTTTCAATATGCGCCTGAAGGATTTGCCCGGCTTGAAGCGGTCAACGGGAATACGTACGGAAACACAGGCCTGACAATCATGGCAATAGGGCAGATAGGCAACATTTTGCGAACGCCGAAAACCGTTGCGCAACAGCTTGTCGATGAAGGCAGCGGGCTTGTCCGGTGTTAGATGAGTGAACAGTTTGCGTTCAAGGCGTCCGGGCAAATAGGGGCAGGGTTGCGCCATGGTGACATGAAAGTCGGGGAAGAAACGGCTCTGGTCGGTCATACTCTGGGATCCTGTACTTGTCTACATTTCGCAGAATAATTCATGGTGCGAAAAAGAAAAGGCAATTTTGTGTGAGACGATCGCCATAGCGTCCCAAAAGTCACATTCGAATCTGTTTTGGGAAAAGTTAAATCCATTTCATGTTTGCCCCAGACTTGCCCTTATTTTGCGGATAATGCGGCTTGTCAAACTTATTCATAATGAACGCGAATCGATGATCTGTTAACGGGGCTTTTTCGAGCCGCGCCGGAAGCGGATTCGGAGCGCAAGGTTCAGGGTCTGATTTTCTCTTTTACTGTGCCATGGTAGTGGAATTCGGGGGCACAATCACAACAAACAATGTCAGGATGGGGCATGCAAAACAACGACACTCAAGAAAACACGTCTTTGGGATCATCAATCGCGGTCATGAATGCAAAAGGGGGGGTCGGCAAGTCGACAGTGACGCTGGCGCTGGCCGAAACCCTGTCATATTACTACGGCAAAAAGGTTCTGGTCATCGACAGTGATGCACAGATGAGCATCAGCGTCATGCTGATGCCGTTCGATCAACTCAACAGCAAACGGGCCGAGTGGAAAACGCTGGTCGGGCTGTTGCACCAGAACCTCATTCTTGGTGAGACACCGGACTGGAAAACCTTCATTACCCACAGTGTCGGAGATGTTGATGATACCGATACGATTGATCTTTTGCCAGGCGATCTGCGCCTGACCCTTATTGAGCGCGCCGTGACAGAAGCGGACCGTCACGAGCAGATGCGCGGGCTGGTGCGCTCGCTGCTGGCCGAGGCAAGGCTGGCCTATGATTATGTGCTGATCGACTGCCCGCCCGGCCTGTCGCTGCTGACCGAAATCTGGCTGCGCGAGGCCGATTACCATTTGGCTCCGGCCAAGCCCGATTTTCTGGCCATTGCCGGACTTGAAATGTTTCGTGAATTCAAGAGAATCAATCCTGATATGAAAATGGCGGAAAATCTGGGCATTCTCATCAATATGAAAAATCCGCATTCGCAGGAAGACGATAATTACCAGGATATATTGGCCACGGATGAGGAAAGCCGCTGTTTCCCCGATGCCATCCCCCATATGGCACCTATCCAGCACGCCGCCAGATTCAATACGCATAGCCGATCCTATGCCGCGAAATATCCAGGCGCCGCCGGCGAAGCCTTTCGCAATACGGCCCATGAAGTCCTGATACGGACAGGTGATGGCGAGACAACATTGATGGAAGGGGTCAGCCGACCACGGGGGGCGAGCGAACCCGAAGCAGAAACGGATGTGGTGACCGCTCCGCAGGTCGAGCCCGCTTCCGGCAGTTCGGGCGAAGAGGTTGAAATGAGTGTCGAACGACCTGCCACCGCGCCCGCAGCCATTCCGACCTCGGGTTTTACCAATGTCGCAGCCAAAGGTGCAGCCAATATTGCTTCCAGATTTGCACCGGAACCAGAATTGCCACCGGCATTTTCGGCGCATGAAGTGGAAGTTCAGGCGCTCTCGACACCCTCAAAAAATCCTCAGACACCACGTGCCACGCCAGCGGCAGTTCCTGACAGCCAGCCCGAACCACAAAGCGACATCGAAGCCCCGACACTGGCCACGCCAACATTGTCCGATAATTGAGGGGCGCCAGCCAGTGGCTGGAGTTGAAATGGGTTTGGCAGGTTTTGTCCGCGACGCTGCAAGACAGGTGGGCTTGGCAAGGCCTTCGTTTTGACAAGTCTACCAGACAGGCGCTATATCTTGCGATCTGTCCGCAGTCACAGTTCAGGAAAAACAGTTATGGAACAGCACCCCTTTGCCCGCTTTGTCGCCATTCTCGGGCGCGGCAAGACAAAATCGCGCCCTTTGACTTTTGACGAATCGGTCGAAAGCATGAGCATGATTTTGAAAGGCCAAGCGACCCCCGAACAGATCGGCGCTTATATGATGCTGTTGCGCTTTCAAGAGGAAACGCCGGAAGAGGTGGCGGGGTTTGTGCAGGCCGTGCGCGATCAGATGGCGCTGCCCGATGACATGCCGGAAGTTGATCTTGACTGGTCTTCCTATGCCGGAAAGCGGCGGCATTTGCCCTGGTTCCTGCTCTCGGCGCTGGTGCTGGTGGAAAATGGGGTGCGGGTGTTCATG
>JALXEI010000215.1 GCA_027069645.1 Hyphomicrobiales bacterium | reverse complement strand
GGCTTCGCCAATCGTGACAATCGCCGTTACCGCATCGCCGGTTTCGGCCTGCACGCGCTGAATATGACCGGCAATGTCCTGGGTGGCCTTGGCGGTCTGGTTGGCCAGTGATTTGACCTCCTGCGCGACAACGGCAAAGCCCTTGCCTGCATCCCCGGCCCGCGCCGCTTCGATGGTTGCATTGAGCGCCAACAAATTGGTCTGTTCGGCAATGTCCTGAATGAGCACCGTCACTTCGGATATTTTGTCCGCCGCTTCGGCCAGATTTCTGATCTGGTCATTGGCGTTCGACGCCTTGGTCACGGCATCATGGGCCTTGTCGCTGGAATGATTGAGCTGACGGCTGATTTCCATGATCGAGCTGGTCAGTTGTTCGGCAGCCGCGGCCACCGTTTCCACATTGCCCGAGGCCATGCCTGCCGCATCGGACACCTGACCGGTGCGCATGGAGGCTTCGCGGGCCACATCTTTCATGGCGCTCGCCGTGCTGTTCATCTGCTGGGTAGCTTCGGCCATATTTTGCGCAATGCGAGCAATGTTCTGCTCAAAGCGCTGCGAAGCCTGCTGCCAGCCTTGTTCCTTTGCTTTTTGCTCTTCGGCACGGCAAACGGCAAAGGTGAAATCCATGTCAAACATAATCACTTGGCTAACAGCCCGCATCACGGCGGCCCGCTTCTTGACATTGCCAGCACCAAAACGACTGGAGAACTGCCCCGCCAACAGGGCCATCATTTCGCCCGACAGGCTTGAATATGCAGCGAAAGTCCAAAGCGGCATCACGCCTGCACGAAAGAGGTGCTGACCAAGTTCACGCACAGAATTGACATAACCCTCATCAAAACGGGCGCTCAGCACAAGCGCCCAGTGACGAGCCAGCGCCCCTTTTACCTCTTCAACCAGGGAAGAGCGCTGCATGTCGGGATGAACCTTGGTCATGTGACTGAAAAAATCATCAATAAGCCGGGGCAACTGTCCTTCAAGCCGTGGCCTGACCTCAGCCAGCGCTTCTCTTGTTCCTTGATCAATACGCATGATCTGCAAACGTTTTTCGAGTGGAAGTTCCATAGCCATAAGGCCCCCCTTGGGTGAATGAGTTTTCATTTTCATTGCACCCTATGCGTGAATGGTAAATGAAGCCTTACCTCATTGTCGAACAGCCCCCAAAACGTCTTTTGCCAGCTCTGTTTTTCTCTTTATGAACCGTTGAGCAACAGATGCACGCCAATGCTTGCCACATAGCCAAGGGCGATGACTGGAGTCCATTTGAGATGGGCGCCAAAGGTGTAGTAGCCCCGCGCCTGCCCCATCAGGGCCACACCGGCTGCCGAACCAATGGACAAAAGCGAACCGCCAACCCCGGCGGTCAGGGTCACCAGCAGCCATTGCGCATGATCCATGGCGGGGTTCATGGTCAGTACGGCAAACATCACCGGGATATTGTCGACAATGGCGGAAATGACACCGACCAGAATGTTGGCCGTGGTCGGCCCAAGCTGCTCATACATGCCTTGCGACAAAAGCGCCAGATAGCCGATAAAACCCAGCCCGCCGACCGCCACGACAACGCCATAGAAAAACAACAGCGTGTCCCATTCGGCCTTGGCAATCTTGGAAAACACATTGAAGGCCACGGGCGAACCAATGGGATGATCCTTGCCCATGCCCGTTTCACCGGCCAAACGGATATATTTTCTGGCCCTGTTGTTGAGATGATAGCCATAGAACTGCAACAGCGCCAGTCCCGTCATCATGCCGAGCACCGGCGGCAGGCCAAGAAAATTGTGAAAGGAAACGGCCATGACAATCGTCAGCAAAAACAAAAAGACAATGACCACACCGCCGGGCCGGATTTTCACTTCATCGTCAATCGCCGCCGGGCTTTCGCTCGATATGAAAAAGCTCATGATGATAGCGGGGACACACCAGTTGACCAGAGAAGGGAGCACCAGAGCGAAAAACTCGCCGAACTGCACAATGCCCTTTTGCCAGACCATCAGGGTGGTGATATCGCCAAAGGGCGAAAAGGCCCCGCCGGCATTGGCCCCGACCACCACATTGATACTGCCCAGCACGATGAAATTGCGATTGCCCGCTGCCACTGCCATGATCACCGCACACATCAAAAGGGCTGTGGTCAAATTATCGGCAATGGGGGAAATCAGAAAGGCCAGAAGGCCGGTCAGCCAAAACAGGGTCTTGAAGGAAAAGCCCTTGCTGACCAGCCAGGAACGCAGCCAGTCAAACACACCGCGTTCCGACATGGCGTTGATATAGGTCATGGCAACCAGCAAAAACAGAAACAGTTCTGCATATTCGAGAATATTGTGACGAACGGCGGCTTCAGCCGCGTGCGGCATGTTGTGCTGCATATATTGCCAGCCGATCAGTCCCCAGATCACCCCGGCAGCCAGAATGACCGGCTTGGATTTGCGCAGATGGGTCACCTCTTCCAGCATCACCAGCAGATAGGCCACGGCAAAGGCACCGATGGCGGCATAGCCCACCCAGTGGGCTGTCAAATCAAGGCGCTCACCGCCATGCCCGCCCTCTGCCGCCAGCACCAGCCCCGGTAACAGCACGGCCAGCAACAGGCAGCCCGCAAACATCAAAATTTTTCCGGCAAACCGCTCCCGCTCATTCCCCATGGTCATTGTCAAGCCCCTCTGTTAATCTGCATTGCCGCCCTCGATAGCAGCAAAACGCTCCGGCAACAAGCGAACCACGCTGATTCGATCCGCATGAATATGGCAGAGGTCATCACAATGCAGCAACCCTAGATTGTCGCTAGAGTCGATTTGACAGTCCATTTTATCCACAAACCTGTTTGCTTGCTGATTGAAATTCACATCTTTCCATTTCAGACACAATCATCACCAACCTCCCCGTTCCCATCTCCATGTCAAAACGCAGAAACTTTGTCTCTTTCTTCGTATCCTGGGGTCTTCACCCGGGGCGCTGTGATGGTGGCCTTTTTCTTTTACTCTAACCCGAATTATGGATAATCGCCATCGTATCTTATTGATTTGAAATAACAAAGTCTGTCATCCCCGCGCAGGCGGGGATCCATATCCACAAATCTTTCGGTTTTGGTCACAAAGCTTGCAATAATCACCCGTTTCAATTTGCCAACACAGGGAGTATGGATCCTCGCCTGCGCGAGGATGACACCGAAATATAACCGAAAATCATTATCTGACATCTGACGTTTCTGAAAATCCTTATCCATAATTCGGGTACTCTACACAAATCTCTCGAACTTTCCCGAAAAGCCAGCGTCAAACCGTTGTCCGATCAACAAGGTACACCCGTTTGCGGGCAGGAAGTCCATAGCCACCGGCTATCATTCTCCCTTCAACATAAGGAAAGTTTAAGACATTCACTTTACCCCTTGAGCATTGCTCTTTTATCGCTTTGCAGCAGCAGGAACACATGATATGTCGAAAAACAACGCCCTCTCATCCGGGACATTTCAGCCCCTTGCGGCGATCTCGATCAAAAACCGTCTGAGCATTCTGGCCTTTCTGGTGATTGCCGGGTTTGCTGTTTTCGGCAGTGTATATCTATATTACAGCCACAAGACCGACCAGGCCTTTGCCGACAACAACGATTTTGCAAAAACCGCCAAAGCCGTACTTGACACGCAGATTTCGCTGCTGGGGCTGCGCGCCATCGAGAACCGTTTTCTGGCCGAGAAAAAAGGCCGCGAGTTGCGCAGCCTGATTCTGGGCGCCGGCTCCCTGAGCAGCCTGGCGCGCGTCCGGCCTTACGCGGAAAAAACCACTCTGGTGGAAATCGATCCACTGGTGGTCGAATCCGCCCGGCGCTACTGGTCCGAAGTCAACCTGGGCGCCGGCGACCATCCCAACGAGGAAATCGTCATCGACGACGCCCGTCATTACCTGATGACCCATGAAGAACAATACGACCTGATCATCATGGACATCTCGGCTCCGTACTACCTCGGCACGATGTTGTTGCACAACCGCGATTTTTTCCGGCTGGTGCGCCAACGCCTCAAATCGGACGGGCTGTTCTCCGAATCCACCCAGTCGCGCCCCCGTCCCTGGGCGCATGACGCCACATCGATGCGGATTCTGCGCTCCGTGGACGCCGTGTTCCCCTACTGGAACCTGATCGCTACCGGGGGCAGGGCGCGCGGCAATCACGGCTACGTCTATGCGGGCAAGCGCGACATGACCTCGACGCGGACGCTGATTCGCTATCTCGAAGAAGAAGGCTACCGCGAGGGCAGCGAGGTCTATTCCCACGAAAGCCGTGAATTCGCGCTCCAGAACGTGGAGCCGTTTACCCTGAAGAACATGAACGCGCTGCTGGCGTCGAACTACTATCGAACGGCGGATCTGCTCGGCCTGGAGGATCCGAGGAACAGCGATCTCGGCGACGCGCTGCGCGAAATGCTCGCCCGGATGCGCCCCCACTTCGGTTCCTGGCGGCTTTTTCTCGCCTTGTTGCTGGCGCCGCCATTGGCGGGCTGGATAGTCCGCCGGCGCGCCGGGGAGGCGCAATCGGCGGGTTCCTCGTTGTTCATGAGCGCTGGACGCGCCAAAAGCGGTTTTGCCGATCGAGAGAGATATTCTTCCGAAACGCCGGGCGAATAGCGTCTATACTCAGTGTGTTTACTTCCAAATAGCGACACCTGGATCCCGACTGAAGACACGGGCCAGATT
>JALXEI010000214.1 GCA_027069645.1 Hyphomicrobiales bacterium | reverse complement strand
TGCTGGTCGGACTATTCTATACGGCGCGCGGTGTCATCACACTCAAATCTTCGGGATTTCCCATGTTCAATGCCACGGTGTTTATCGTTTTGCTGTCCCTTTGGGCCCCGTCCTGTTTCTGAGTTCACGGTCTAACAGTCTGATTCAAAACCCGATATAATCAGGCAACGAATTTTGAAAAGGGCTCCGGCGAAAAGAATAAAATCATGCTCCAGCATATCAGGATTACTTTCCTTTCCATGTTTCGTCCTGACATATTGTTTGAACAGCTCTATGGGCTGTCCTGGTACGGAGGTTTGCTTGAGGACTGGGTCAGGAATATGGACATCAGGCCAGGGCAACCGGTACTGGAAATCGGCTGCGGTACGGGTGCACTGGTCCGGTCAATGAGGAAGCATGGAATTGATGCGAAGGGTATCGACCGATCAGAACGGATGATTGAGGCCGGTCATCGCCATGACAGACGCTTTTCTCCGGATATCCTGCTGGCTGATGCCCTTGATCTGCCGTTTGCAGAACAGCGTTTTGAGCGGGTGATTGCTGCCTCGCTCATAAATGTTGTAAGGGAGATCAGGCCTGTTCTCCTTGAAATGAAACGGGTGCTACGTCCTGGCGGCTCTGTCTCGCTGCTGTTTCCGGGTCCGAAAATGACACCGGCTCGCGCGTCCGGATTTGTGCAGGAAAATCATCTGACGGGTTTTTCAGCAGCAGCACTGCAAGCCTGGGCTCATAAAGCCCGCAAGGGCGATTTGCAATTGATAGAAGATACATTATGCGGAATTGGCTTCACAGAGATCGACCAGCATCATTTTCTCGACAACATGGTTGTGGCTATCGATGCCCGCCAAGAGCATAGCCGGCGCCGCGCACGGTGCGGATGAGTTCTTTTTCCCGGCCGCGGTTGAGGGCCTTGCGCAGGCGGCCGATATGGACATCGACCGTGCGTTCATCGATATAGGCATCGCGTCCCCAGACATTGTCGAGAAGCTGTTCGCGTGAATAGACCCTCTCGGGTTTTTCCAGCAAAAACTCAAGCAGACGATATTCCGTGGGGCCAAGGCGGACTTCCCGGGTACCGCGCCGGACAATATGGGTGGCGCGGTCCAGCTCCAGGTCCTCGAATTTCAGAACGTCCTGAAGCAGGGAGGGAGAGGTGCGCCGCAGAACGGCCTTCAGCCGGGCCATGAATTCGGGCAGCGAAAAGGGTTTGACAATATAGTCGTCGGCCCCTGTGCCAAAGGCACGGATCTTGTCGGCCTCCTCACCCCTCGCTGTCAGCATGATGACGGGGATAAAACGGGTGGATTTTGCTACACGCAGACGACGACACAACTCAATGCCGGATGTGCCGGGTAACATCCAGTCCAGAATGATGATGTCGGGCGGGTTTTCGGCAATCATCAGTTCGGCATCATCACCGCGTTCGGCAATCTCGACCTCATAGCCTTCGGCCTGCAAATTATATTGCAGCATGACCGCAAGCGATTCCTCATCCTCGACTAGCAGAACCCTGGTTGCCATATTGTTGTTTTCCTCAGAAGGACTTCGGCTCCTCGACAGTTTCCGGTTTTTCCGCTTCTTCGGGCGAGAGCTGAATATGGCTGGTATTGTCCCTTTTCGGCCGTTTCCTGTCGATGGTCTCGCCGGTGACCAGAAAATGCACATTGCGGGCAATATGGGTGGTATGGTCGCCAAGGCGCTCCAGATTGCGCGCTCCGAACAAAAGATGGGTGCAAAGCGTGATATTGCGCGGATCTTCCATCATATAGGTCAGCAGTTCGCGAAAGATCGAGGTGTACATATTGTCAACTTCCTCGTCTCCTTCCCATACTTCCATTGCCTTGACCGGGTCCCTCTGGGCGTAGGCATCAAGGGCGCCCTTGAGCTGACGACGCACCAGCTTGCCCATGCGCTTGAGGTCTTTTCGGATCGGTTTGGGATGTTTTTCCTCGGCAATGGTAATGGCCCGTTTGGCGATATTCTTGGCCAGATCGCCAATGCGCTCAAGATCGGTGGCGATGCGAATGGCGCCAATCAGCTGGCGCAGGTCCTGGGCCATTGGCTGACGCAGGGCGATCATGCGGATGGCGTTTTCCTCGATATCGAGGTTGAGCCGGTTGATTTTTTCATCGATAAGGATGGTTTCCTCGGCAAGTTCGGGATCACGCTGGCGCATGGCCTGTAGCGCATCGCTCAGCATTTTCTCGCAATAACCGCCCATCGTCGCAATCATGCGATCAATTTCGATCAGTTCCTTGTCATAGGATCTGACGATATGCTGGTGATTTGTGGTGTTATTGTTCATGTTGCTTTTCCTTCCCGGTTTATGAGTTTACGGCCTAGCCGATACGCCCGGTGATATAGTCCTGTGTTCTCTGGTCGACGGGGTTGGTGAAAATCTGTTCGGTTTCGCCATGTTCAACAAGATAGCCGAGATGAAAAAAAGCTGTCTGTTGCGAGATGCGCGCCGCCTGCTGCATGGAGTGGGTGACAATGACAATGGTGAATTTTTCCCGCAGACTTTCCATCAGATCCTCGACCACGGCGGTGGCAATGGGATCAAGCGCCGAGGTCGGTTCATCCATCAGGATTACTTCGGGAGAGGTGGCGATGGCTCTGGCGATGCAAAGACGTTGCTGCTGACCGCCTGAAAGGCCGGTCCCTGGCGCATCGAGGCGATCCTTCACCTCGTCAAAAAGACCGGCCTTTTTCAGACTGTCAACAACGATTTCTTCCAGTTCGGTCCTGTCGCCCGCCAGCCCGTGAATACGCGGCCCGTAGGCAACATTTTCGAAGATGCTTTTGGGGAAGGGGTTTGGTTTTTGAAACACCATGCCGACCCGCGCCCGCACCTCGACGACATCGACTTTTTTGTCGTAAATATCCTGCCCGTCGAGCAGAATTGTGCCGCTGACCCGGCAGATATCAATAACATCGTTCATGCGGTTAAGGCAGCGCAGATAGGTCGATTTTCCGCAACCGGACGGGCCAATCAGGGCGGTAATCTGGCGTTCGGGTATATCGAGACTGACATCGAACATGGCCTGCTTGTCCCCGTAGAACACGTCAACATTTTTTGACACCATCTTGATGGTGTCCTGCTGTTTTTCAGCCGCGCCGGAAGTTGTTTCATTTTCAGCCGCTGTTGCCGGGGGAAGGCTCTCGTTCTCTTCCGTCATGATGGCTCCTTCCGGGACTTTGTTGTTCAACTCTTCAGGCTCGGGCACATTTCTGTCTTCCATCACTATAATCCTTACCAGCGGCGTTCAAAGCGTTTGCGCAACAAAATGGCGAGACCATTCATCAAAACGAGAAAGAAAAGCAAAACCAGAATGGCAGCGGCGGTCCTCTGGTCAAAAGCCACTTCGGCGCGGTCGGCCCACAGATAGATGAGCACCGGCAGCGAGGAGGCGGCGTCTGTGACCGCGGTTGGCGGATCGACAATAAAGGCCACCATGCCGATCATTAACAGGGGGGCGGTTTCGCCCAGCGCCTGCGCCATGCCGATAATCGAGCCGGTCATGATGCCGGGCATGGCCAGTGGCAACACATGCTGAAAGGTGGTTTGCATTTTCGATGCGCCGATACCAAGCGCGGCTTCCCTGATAGAGGGCGGTACCGCCCTGATGGCGGCTCGCGAGGCGATGATCACGGTCGGCAGAGTCATCAGGGAGAGCACAATGCCCCCCACCAGCGAGGAGGAATAGGGCAGGCCAAAATAGTTGACAAACACCGCCAGCCCCAGCAGCCCGAAGACGATGGAAGGCACGGCGGCGAGATTGTTAATGGTGATTTCAAGAAATTGCGTGTAGGGATTTTTGGGAGCGAATTCCTCAAGATAGAGTGCCGCCGCAACACCGACGGGAAAGGATAGCAGGAAGGTTACCAGCATGGTCCAGAAGGTGCCAAGCAGGCCGCCAAGAATCCCCGCTTCCTCGGGTTCGGCAGCATCGGCGGAAGTGAAAAAATGCCAGTTAAAGCGGCTTTTGATGCGTCCTTCGCTTTCCAGCTGTTCCAGCCAGATGATCTGATTATCGTTGATTTTGCGATTGTTTTCGGGCGTTGAAACGGCCAGCAGGGACCATTTTCCGGTTTTGGCTTCGGCAAGCGCGTTGAGCGGGAGAACGACTTTTCCACTGATCCTGTCCGGTTCGATTTGAGTCACCCTGATCACACCGCCATTGATTGCAAGGAACAGGCTGGGGAGATCGGCATCGAGACTTTCCGGGCCGCCGCTGCCAGCGGCTCGTTTTCGAAGGTCACTGACTTTTCCCGTAAGGAGTTGGTAGCGGGTCTCGTACTTTTGTTGCCGGGCCAGCAATTCCTTGCGTTCGGCTTCATCGGAAACGGTTTGCAGTCTCGTCGTCATGGTTGCGGCGGCGCGCTTTTGCGCCAGCGCCTGATGTTCGATGACATCAGCCTGTTTCGCGAGGGCCTGTCTGACAAGTTCAAGACCGGCGCGAAGGGTTCCGGGCTGAAAAGAAACCGTGATTTTCTTGCCGTGTTTGCGACCACCGGCAGGGCGAGCGGTGCCGTTCGCCTCAAGTTTCCGGGCCGTTGCCGGTACGCCCGTGAAATAGAGATCGACATCGTCATCGGCAAGGAAATCAAAACTGACGGTTTGGCCGATGAGGGCAGGGTTGGCTACGACCCTGTCGCGCAGTTCGAAGGGAGAGGCGGAACTGATCAGCTTGTAGA
>JALXEI010000213.1 GCA_027069645.1 Hyphomicrobiales bacterium | reverse complement strand
ATCCCATAGGAGGAGCATCAGCAGAAAGGGAATAGTGCGAAATATCTCGATATAGAGGCTGGCGAATTTTGAAACAAACCAGTTGGGAGAAAGGCGCATGACGCCGATAATAAAACCCAGAAAGGTGGCGGTAATCACGCCCAGAATACTGACAAGAATGGTATTCTGGATGCCTACAAGAAAAATGGTCAGATAGGTGCTTTGTCCAAGCGTAAAGTCGATGAAGGGGGAGAAGGCGACGCCAAAGGGCGCCACTTCGTTGAGAAAGCCAAAGCCGGTCTGAATGCCGCGCGCTTCAAGGTTTTTGATGGTGTTGCCATAAATGACATAAAGGCCCCAGGCAACAAGAGCGACGAGTATGGCCTGGGCAATCATGCCTCTGATGGCCGGATTACGGTGCCACGGTACGGAATTTCGGGTGCCGGACATAAACAGTTCCCGGTTCTTGCGATTATTATTGCGATTGAGAGGGGGGGACCGGCCCTTGTTGTTTTTTATCGGCCGGTCCCCGTTTCATTCATCAGGACGATTGAAAATCGTCGGCCATGCTAGCGCACGGGCGGGGCGTAAAGAACACCGCCTTTGGTCCACAGGGCATTGACACTGCCGTCTCGGGTCAGACCAAGCGGTGTGATATTGCGCTGATACATTTCGTCATAGTTGCCGACCTGTTTGATGGCGTTGTAGAGCCAGTCTTTGGACAGACCGAGCTTGGCGCCCATGTCACCCTCGGTCCCAATCAAACGTTTGACATTGGGATTGGTGCTGCTCTTTTTCAGATCGTCGATATTTTTGGAGCTGACCCCGAGTTCATCGGCATTGATCAGGCCGTAAAGTACCCATTTCACGATGTTGAACCACTGGTCATCGCCCTGGCGAACAACCGGACCAAGGGGCTCCTTGGAAATCGTTTCGGGCAGAATAACCGCGCCTTTGGGGTCTTTCAACTCGGTACGAAGGGCCGCAAGCTGGGATTTGTCCGATGTCAGCACGTCGCAGGACCCCTTGTCGAAACCTTCGCGGGTCTGGATGGAGGTATCATAGACAACCGGCTGGAATTTCATGCCGTGGGTGCGGAAATAGTCGGCAAGGTTAAGTTCGGTGGTGGTTCCGGCCTGGATGCAGATTTTCGCGCCGTCAAGTTCCTTCACGCTTTTGACGCCGAGATCTTTTTTGACCATGAAGCCCTGACCGTCAATATAGTTGTAATAGGTGAAGTTGAGACCGAGCGAGGCATCGCGGGTCAGGGTGTGGGTGGTGTTGCGTGACAGAATGTCAATTTCACCCGAGGCAAGGGCTGTGAAGCGTTCCTTGGCGGTCAATGGCGTAAATTTGACCTTGCTTCTGTCGCCAAATACAGCGGCGGCAACGGCATAGCAGACATCTGCGTCGATACCCGAATAGACGCCCTTGTCATCGGGAGCCGAGAAACCGGCAAGACCGGTTGTCACGCCGCATTGTATATGGCCTTTGGCTTTGACAGCTTCCAGTGTGGTTGCTGCGCTGGCTGCAGTGGCAGACAATCCGAGCAATGCGGCTGCAGCTACAATCAGTTTACCTGTCTTCATTCTGTTCTCCAGTTTTTCTGGTTATTAAAAGTTGGATTTATCTCCACTTCCATGTTTGTCCGCGACATTCTGTCTTGTCAAGGAAAACAATGGCTGCACAGAGTATAGGAGAGAACCCGGCGATTGTTTTTTTAAAGCGCGAATTATGCTTAACCCGCATTTCGGGGTGAGGGGGCTGCTTATTGCTTGCCGGACTGAAAGGGGATGTGGTTTTCACCGGGGGTTCAGGGCCTTGCGCAGATCGGCGAGACCGACACCGAATATCTCGTCACGTCCGGGCCGTCCCAGATCGCGGGCGCTTCGGGTGATTCGCACGGCAAACTGGCGCGGGGTCAGTTTTATGTTCTGTTCCAGCATGAGGGCCGCAAGTCCGGAGACAAAGGGCGCGGCAAAACTGGTGCCGCTGACAAGATCAATACCCTCTTCGGGGGCCGCCACAAGGATATCGACACCAGGTGCGGCGACAAATACCCACGGGCCGGTATTGGCCTTGCTGTAGATCCTGTTATTGACATCAACAGCCGTGACAGCCAGCACGGACTGTTCCGCCGCCGGCCAGGCCGCCGGGGCATTCGGGCCGTTATTGCCGGCAGCAGCGATCAGCAGGATGTTTTTTTTCGCCGCGGTATCCAGAGCTCTTGTCATCAGGGCATTGCGCGGGCCTGCAAAGCTCATATTGATGATGTGCGCGCCCTTGCGGACCGTCCATTCAAGGCATTCAAGCAGTTGCGCACTGGTCGCACTGGCCTTGTGACCGCTATCTTTATCCGGTTCGTCAAAGGCCCGGGCTATGAGCAGCCCGGCTTTTGGCGCAACGCCGTGGATCATCGCGCGTCCGGCAATCAGCCCTGCGACCGCCGTGCCGTGACGGCGGTTGTTGATCTTTTGTCCGGCAAGGGCATCAAAGCGGTCTATAATGGCTCCTCTGAGGTCGGGATGGTCGGGGTCAACAGCCGTATCAATAATGCCAATGCGGACATTCTTTCCTGACAGCCCGAAGCCCTCGACCGGCATACCGATTTTTTTTGGCGCAAAGCGTGCCTCCTCATAGACGCTGCCCTGCAACCGGTAGATATGATTGGGCGCAACAGTTTCGGTCGCGGGATCGGCTTGCAGTGTCCGGCTGACCTGTGCCGGGGTTCTGCCGTCATTGATACCAAAGCGGACAATGAACCCTCCCAGCAGGGCGGAGCGTCGCCGGGCGCGCACGGTCAGCCCGTTGCGACCGGCAATGGTGTCAATATTGGCACCGTTTCCGGGGACGAGCGCCACGACTTCATCGGGAACGGTATCGCGAGGGTCAGGTTCGGCCGGGGGGACTGCCGCAACGGAAACGGGTAACGGATCGACGGCGATGGACGAATCGGGAAGCGCACACAGGGCCTTTCTCTTTGAGCGCACGGCGCGCAGTATGGTTTTCATGGCGGGAGGCAGACCTTGCAGGCTCTTGCGCAGATTTTCGTCAGGCGGAGCAGCCGGGGAACAGACGGGCGTCGCGGCTTCTGCCGGAACGGGGAGGGCAACCAGGGCCATCAGCAGCAGGACAGGAAGAAGGGCGAGGCCCGACAGTCGGTTCCTGACCCTGTAAAACAGTCCGGGCTTGTGGACAAAGCCTGTCAGCAAGGTCTATTCCTTTTTCTCGGCAATAAAATACACAAGGTCGGAGCGTTTGCGCAATCCCGCCAGCCTTTGTTTGACGGGGGGCAGGTTTTTATCTTTTCGCAACAGGATGATAAATACATTTTTGGCACGTGGACCGTCAATGATCATGGCGCCGGCCCTGTTCAGCAGTGCTGATATTTCACCAATACCGGTTTCGGGGGCAAAACGGATGAAAGCCCTTGTTCCCTTTTGACCGGCAGTTGTCAGACTGTCGGATCCGCCAGAGGAAATCTCGAAACTGTTTTCATTTCCCCTGTGAAGGAGCAGGGTGGATTGTACGACGGTGACCAGCAGCAGCGCCGCAACCGCACCCCAGGTGAGGGTTGAGGGAATGACATTGAGCCAGCTCATGATCCACGAGGCCATATTGCCACCGACATAGTTTGACCAGGCCTGCGAGGGTTCGGCATCGATATCTTTCAAAAGACGTCCGAGGGCTCCCGGGGGCGAGTTTATGGCTTCATTGGCATCAATAGAGGCCCGCTGGTCGGCATAGGCATTTTCCAGTGCTTTTTGTCCGCGCGGGTCTTCCTCGATCCATTGTTCAACGCGAATCTGATCGCGCAGCCCGAGGCGTCCGGTAATGTAGAACGGCAGCAGGGCAGCCATTTCGTCCTGAAGATCGACAGGGGGTTCCATCGGTTTGTCTTTCTCGCTCATCTTTTTCATCCTTCGGCACCGGGCCGGCAGAATAATCCTTTTGGCTCTCCCCGGGGCAGGGGCAGGCAGACAGGGCATCAGGGCCAGCCTCTGTCGATACCGTATTTTTTCATTTTCCGCGCCAGATTCTTTCGGGCATGAAACATGCGTGTCTTTACCGTATTAGCCGGAATATCCAGCACTCTCGCCACCTCCCGCACCGACAGTTCATGATAGTAAACAAGGTCAATAACAGCCTTGTGGTCCGGGGACAGGCTGTCGATGGCGAGCCGGATTGCGGCGCCCTTGTCGGTTTTTTGCGCCGTCACTTCGGGGGTGTCGCGGGTGTCCGGAACAAGGGTCGCCGCTTCGTCATCAAGGGCGACTTCTTTTTTGCGCCGTAAATGGGAAATGGCCTTGTTGCGGGCAATGGCCATCAGCCAGGTGCTTACCGAGGAGCGGCTTTCAAACCGTCCGGCCTGTCGCCAGACATCCAGAAAGACTTCGTTTGCAAGCTCTTCGGCCACAGCTTCGTTTCCCGTCATACGAACGATAAAGCGGTAAATGCGCACATGATAGCGAGCAAACAGCGCCTGTACGGCCGCCTTGTCAGCATTGGCAATCCGCTCGATCAGCTTGCGATCAGAAGTCTTGCCGAAGATTCCGCTCATGGGCGCTTTTGCTCCGTTTGTGAAAGGATAGTCGCGGCGATATCAGGCCAGGTTCAAACTTTTTTGCATATCCGGCATCTAATTGTCGTTTATTTTAGACGTTCGCGTTCCTTCAATCCAGCGCCAACAGTCGATAGCGTAAAATAACGGCGAATTGTAATCCGGTATTTGTTTTTGTAGTGGCAGCGAAAAATATATGTCAGAATAATGCAGGGGCCGACAGGCCAGGTCATAAACGGCAGATGTGGAAGGGAGCGGCAGCAATGACACAGATTTTTTCCCGCATCATAATCGTCTCGGCTGTTGCCGCTGTGGTTGCTTCCCTGTCCCTGACAACAGGTGCGAGGGCACAGGAAACACCAAAGCCGACGGATAAAACGGCTATCACCGCGCAGCAAAAACAGGAGATTGCCACTTTTAAAAAAGAGCATGCCCTGTTCCTCAAATATTATGCGGCTCGACAATATGAGAAGGCTGAAACAGCAGTTAAAACAGCCTTGCGGCTGGCGCGCAAGCTGCTGGGCCACAAACACCTCATCACCGCAACGGAAGCCAATAATCTGGCTGTGCTCTATATTTCAACGCGAAGATACAAACAGGCTGTACCGCTGTTGCAGGAGGCTCTTGCCACCCGCCGGGCCCTGCTGAAGAAAGGTGACCGGCGTATCGGGGACAGTCTTTCCGACCTGCAAACGGTTTTTCTGGCGCTTGGCAGGCCGCGTGAGGAATATAAAATATTGCAGCAAATGCTGTCCTTTTATGAAGCGCAGCAACCGCAGAACAGCGAACGTCTTGCCTTTGCGCTTGATCGACTGGGGGTGCTGGAGATCAATGCCGGTAAACTCGAACAGGCTGAAGGCCGGATCAACCGGGCCATTGAAATATATGGCCGTCTGTATGGTCGCCGTCACAAGGATACGGCTCTGGCGCTGAGCAATCTGGCGGTGATCCGCACCAAACAGAAGGATTACAAACCGGCCCTCGCGCTGTTTGACGAAGTGTATCAGATACGCAAATCGGTGCTTGGCCCCGATCACCCCCTGACCTTGCAGACCATGACCGAGATTGCCGATATTGCCAGCAAGCTGAAGCAATATGACCGGGCCATCAGCCTGTTGAAAGAGATTATAAAGCGCAATGAAAAGCGCCTTGGCGCTGACCATATCAAACTGGCCGGAGAACATAACCGCCTTGCGGCCTATGCCTTTCGCGCCAAAGATTTCGATCTCGCCGGACGCGAACTGGTGAGGGCCATTGACATCACCACTAAAAACGAGGGGGAGGACAGCCCGCACCTGCTGGTTTACCTGCTGAATGTGGCCACGCTTTACGAAAATCTGGGGCAATATCAAAAGGCCCTGCCCATGTATCGCCGCCGCCTTGTTATCCTCGAAAAAAAATATGGCAAAACGGCACCTGAAGTCGTTGATGCTCTCATTCAACTGGGGCGACTGGCGCGCCAGGTGACACTGTTCGAGGCGTCGGAAAACTATTTGAAAACGGCGATTGCCCGGGAACAGGAACGTCACCCGCCACGAAAGAAAAAATTGCGCGATGCCTGGAGCAATCTGGCCGGGCTCTATCGTGAAACGGCGCGCTATGACGATAGTGCGCGGGCCTATAAAACAGCGCTGGCGGCCCACCTGGCGGCCAAAGATGCCAAAGCCGACAATCTCGCGCGCCTTTATGACAATCTCGGTGTGCTCAATATTGACATTCAGCGCTATGATCTCGCCGAACAGTTCCACAAGAAGGCCCTTGCCCTGTTTGAGGAAACTCTCGGGCCGGACGATCGTGCCGTAGCCTTTGCCCTTAATAATCTTGCCTCTGTCTATCAGTATCAGGGACGTTATGAAGAAGCGGTTACCCTGCAGGAACGGGCGATATCCATTTACCGAAAAACAGCGCAGCGGGCCGATACGCGGGTCGGGGTATTCTATGACAATCTGGCGGGTTCCTATCGCCATCTGGGACGCACGCAGGAAGCGGCAGACTATTACAAAAAGGCGATGGAAGCGCTGTTGCTGGCCTATGGGCCGGATCATCCCGAAGTGGCGCTGGCGATGAGCAATCTCGCTGCGGTTTATGGCGAGCGCAAGGATTACGCAGAAGCCGAAAGACTGTTGCAAAAGGCTCTTGCGATAGATGAAAAGGTCTATGGGCCGAACCATCCGCAAGTTGGCAATTTGTGGCGTTTGCTGGGCGAAAATGATTTTGATCGCAAGGATTACGGCGCGGCTGGACAACATTTGCAAAAAGCGCTGGGGATATTCGAAAAGGCCAATGGTCCGGATCACCCGAAAACCGGCCTTGTGGCGCTGAAGCTGGCGAGGCTCTATCTCTGGCAGCAAAAATATCCGCTGGCGCTGGCCCATTATCGCCGTGCGGCCCGTATTGAGGAGTTGCGGCAAAAGAGAGAGCAGGCCGGAACGGTTCGGGAGACGGATGAAGGAAATCGCGGCATTTTCTCCGGTCTTGCCATCACCACCTGGCACATTGCCGCCACGCCGGCGCTGCTGAAACAAACCGGCGAGAACCGGGACAAATTGATGGATGAGGGGCTCCAGGGGGCGCAAAAGGCGCTGCGGACATCGGCAGGGGCGGCGCTGGCGCAAATGTCGGCGCGTTTTGCGGCAGGCAGCGGCAGGCTGGCGGAGAAAGTTCGCCAGCGTCAGGATCTGACAAGACGCTATGGCAAGCTCGACAAGAAACTTCTGGCACTTGTCGGTGCGCCCCCTGGAAAACGCGACAGCAAGGCCATTGCCCGGTTGCGGACGAGGCTCAAAAAAACGGCAGAGCAACTCGACAGTCTCGACCGGCAACTGGCGGCCGATTTTCCCGAATATGCCTCGCTGGCCAATCCGAAACCTCTGACGGGGAAGGAAATTCAAAAACAGTTACAGGCCGACGAGGCGCTGATCAGTTTCATGATGTCCAACGAGGCCGTTTATATCTGGGCGCTGACCAATGAGGATTTCAGCTGGCACCGCATTCCCCTGAAACGAAAACTTTTACGTGAGAAGGTGGCATTGTTGCGCCGCGGGCTCGATCCGCAAAATGTTCCCACGCGCGGGTTTGCGCAGACAACGCCGGAACAGGATAAAAACGCTGTTCAAACATCCTTCGATCTTGCTGTCTCTCATGCCCTTTACAAGAGCCTGTTACAGCCGCTGGAAGGAACTGTTGGCAGCAAAAAACATCTGCTCATTGTCGCTTCGGATGCCCTGACAGGCCTGCCCTTTCAGGTGCTGGTCACGGCACCACCTCCCGAAACAGGGAATAACGAAAGTGCGCTTTATCGCAAGGCCGCCTGGCTCATCAAACGGCATGCGCTGACGACACTGCCGAGCATTTCCTCCCTCAGGGCCCTGCGCCAGTTTGCCGGAAAAGGCAAAAGGGCACCAAAGGCGCTGATCGCTTTTGGCGATCCGGTTTTTTCAAAAGCGGAAAAGCCGCGCCAATTGGCAGCCAATACAGCCGAATTCACCAGCTTTTATCGCGGTGGACAGGTAAATCTCGCAGCCCTTTCGCAGCTTGCACAACTGCCAGACACAAAAGACGAGCTGATCCATGTCGCCAGTACTCTCAATGTACCGCTCGACGAGGTGCGGCTGGGGCGCAAGGCGACGGAAACCGCTGTTAAGGAACTGGATGCAAAAGGCGAACTGGCGAAATATCGCATTGTCTATTTTGCCACGCACGGTCTGATTTCCGGGGATATCAAAGGGTTGGGAGAACCGGCTCTCGCCCTGTCGCTGCCGGCAAAGGCAACGGAAATTGACGATGGTTTGCTGACGGCTTCGGAAGTGACGCAACTGCATCTCAATGCCGACTGGGTGGTGCTGTCGGCCTGTAATACCGCTTCGGGTGAAAAGCCCGGTGCCGAAGCCCTGTCGGGCCTTGCCCGCGCCTTTTTTTATTCAGGTGCAAAGTCGCTTCTGGTTTCCCACTGGCCGGTTTTTTCCGATGCCGCGACCCTGCTTACGACCAAAGCCTTTAAAATCATCGAGGCGGGGCAGACACTGGCGCGGCCCGTCGGTCGTGCCGAAGCCCTGCGCCGCGCCATGCTGGCGGTGATGAACAAACCCGGCGATGCCCTCGCCGCCCACCCCTCCTACTGGGCCCCGTTTGTGGTGGTGGGAGAGGGGGCTGTTGGGGCGAAATAATACCAAACTACAAAAAGGCTGACCTTTATATTTTAAACCACCCCGCTCCCCGGCCTTGAGCCGGGGTCCAGGGCCACAAGTGATATAAATCTGTTTTTGTGTATTTTCTCAACCTGTTCCGTCTTTACTGCCCCTGGATCCCGGTTCGGCGCTGTCGCTTGTCCGGGAAGCGAAATGGCTGAATGGAAAGAAAAAAGTGAGTCAACCATTTTGCGTTTTGGTATAATGACCTTCATTTGTGTTTCAGTGTCATCGCCTCGCAAGCGGGGATCCATACTCTCCGTATTGGCAATTTGCAACGGGAGATTGTTGCGGATTTTGCACAAAAAATGGCCAGTTTCGGGGGTATGGATTCCGGCCTGCGCCGTCCTGTTTGCTATTTGATGGCATTTGCCATTTTGGCGATGGTTTTGCGATAGACATTGGCGGCGTTCCACTGTTTGAGAACGGCATAGTTGTGGGTGCCAGGTCCCCAGGCTCCGCCGCGCTTCCAGCCATGTCCGCGCAGATAGTTGGCGGTCGAGGCAAGGACGTCGGCGCTGGAGCGCACGAGATCGCGGCGGCCATTGCCGTCGAAATCAACCCCGAAGCGCAGATAGGAGGTGGCGAGAAACTGGGTCTGGCCCAATTCACCCGCCCAGGCCCCGCGCATTTGTGCCGGGCTCATATCGCCGCGCTGGATGATTTTGAGAGCGGCATAAAGATTCCTGGTAAAGAAGGCCGAGCGGCGACAGTCGTAGGAGAGAGTCGCCAGCGAGCGGATGACATTCATGCGCCCGGAATTGGCCCCGAAACCGGTTTCCAATCCCCAGATAGCGACAAGCACAGGGCCGGGGACACCAAAGCGTTTTTCGATGCGCCGCAGCAATCCGGCCTTTTGTTTCAGCTTGCGGCGGGCGCGACCGATAAGACCGGCGGCGCGGCGGCGGTAGAATTGTGCAAAACTCAGTTTGAAGCTGTGTTGTCCGCGGTCAAGACGAATAACGCGCCGGTCATAGGTGACGCCCCTGAAAGCGCGATCAAGTGTGCTTTTACGTATCCCCCTTGCAGCGGCTTCCTTCTTGAACTGGCCAAGCCAGCGATTGAAGCCGCCAGCACCATTACCACATTTGGCTGCGAGGGCGGGGCCGGAAATCAGGGAAAGGGCGAGAGCCAGCGCACCGGCGCGGATAAAAGAAAAACTCATTTTACAACTCCATACATAACATTAAAGGGCTGTTTTATGTCATCAAATCAGACTTTCCGCAGTTTCCTCGGGGAAAGCAGGTTTTTGCGGGGTTAAACAAACGTTTGTGCGTGTGTGACCTATAGCTGACTGGCCATTTTGGCGATGGTGCGCTGATAGACCCGCGATTTGTTCCAGGCGTTGAGAACGTTGAAATTATGGCAGCCGGGCTGATAACAGCCGCCGCGTTTCCAGCCGTGGGCGCGCAGCAGGTTGGCAGTCGATGCGAGGGCATCGGCTTTCGAGCGGATGAGATTGCGCTTGCCATCGCCATCAAAATCAACGGCATAGCGGTAATAGTTTTTTGCCATGAATTGTGTCTGGCCCAACTCGCCCGCCCAGGCCCCTTTCATCCGTTTCGGATGCATGTCGCCCCGCTGAACGACGCGCAGGGCGGCGTAAAGGTTTTGCGTGAACATTTTGTGGCGGCGGCAATCATAGGCCAGCGTGGCGAGGGAGCGAAAAATCGGCTTGTTGCCTGTATAGCCGCCATAAAAGGTTTCCAGTGACCAGATGGCGGTGATGATGCGCGGCTGCACGCCATAGACCCGATAGATGCGGTTGAGCAGCTTGCGGTAGCGACGCATCATGGAACGGCCCTTGGCCAGACCGCCAGGCGAAACCCGCATCTTGTAAAATTTGGCAAAACTCAGTTTGAAATGTTTCTGGTTTCTGTCTTTTTTGATCACCGAATAGTCATAACGGACACCACGAAGAGCGCGTTTGAGGGTCCGGTTGCTGATACCGCGCTTGCGGGCTTCCTTCTTGAACTGTACCAGCCAGCGGCCGAAGCCTTTTGAAGTGTTGCCGCATTTTGCTGCCATTGCGGGACTGGCAACAAACAGCAGGGTGAGGCAAATCGCAACCAGACGCAGAGCGCGCGAACCCCTGTTATTGAACATCATGACATTCTCCGAACTGATCCTGATTTACGCGGGTTATATTCGCCCGCCGGTTGTGACGCAAGCCTGTTGAATGTTTTTTTATACAGGATCACCATGTTGACAGGTCATGTTTGCGCCCGTTTTTACTGTCGTTCTCCCATATTGCACCTGTATCCATATTGTATTGCGGGCGGGGTGTCGCTATAGTTTTACGGCGTTTTGACAGTAGAAGGGAGAGGAACGGAAAATGAATGTTGATCGTTTTGTCATGATGTTTGCGGGGCTGGTTGTTCTGGGCGGAACAGCAGCGGCCTATTTTACCATGAATATGCTCTGGCTGATTGTTCCCGCTTTTGTCGGGGCCAATCTTTTTCAGGCGTCGATCACCGGATTTTGCCCTCTGGCGATGATCCTCAAGGCGATTGGCATGTCCCCGGGAAATGCTTTCAAATAGCAATCGGTTTCCCGGCTTTGAAATCGAGCCCGGGTTGCAGTCTTTGTACGACCTCGCATACCGGACCGCAAAAGAGTGACTCACATATTTGTGCCCGTTGGCCATTTGGCATTCCGGTACAATCAGGTGACGGTCAGGCTGACGCCGTCACGCCGCCGGTCGCCCTTGCCCTGCAACGCGCCGGTTTCCGACCGGGACACCGCATGCACGCCACCAAAAAACATGTTCGGATCCGGCCAGGCGTGGGCTTCGGGCCAGCGATCCAGAAGTTTCTGCTTTTCAAAAGGCGTGAAAGGGGGCTTGTCAGGCGTATTTTCAAAGCTGATCTTGCCGCTTTTTTCGGCATGCAGACGGGGGGCATCAATCGCATCACGCAATGAGAAGCGATGATCGATGAGACCGCTGGCGACTTGTAAAATGGCGCTGCGGATACGGTTTGATCCGCCCGAACCAAGGGCTGTCAGATGATGATCGGGGGCGCGTATCAATGTCGGGGCCATCATGCTGGAAAGGCGCTGCCCCTCGCACCATTGATGAAACCCGTGATCATGCAGATCCTCTTCCCCCAGCATATTGTTGAGCATGAAACCGCAGCCTTGCAGCATCAGGCCATTGCCTTCGCCGTTGGAGATGGTCAGGGCGGCGGCATTGCCCTGTTCATCGATGACGCCAAGGTGGGTGGTGCCACGACTGGCGGGAGGATGCGTTGAAGCTTTTTGCAGGTGCTGCGCCACATGTGCCTTGTCGGCAAAATTCCGGAGGTTACAGTTTCCCGCCACCCGGGCCCGGTTGGTCAGCATCATGGCCTCGACAAGATCGGCGAGGGCGGGCGGTCGGTCGGGGCACAACTTTTCCAGCACGCCAAGGGCAAAGCCGATCAGCGGGCCACCGGCCGAGGGTGCGGGATTGAGAAAAAATCGGTGGCTGCGATAGTCGATCTGCAAGGGCGTGCGCCGTTCAACCTCATAGCCTCGCAGATCCTTGCTGCGCAAATGGCCGCCATGCAGGAATGATTGTTCAATGATTGCCTGCCCCGGTTCTCCCTCGCGATAGAAGCATTCCCCCTCTCGTGCGAGCACATCGAGAAAATCACCATAGTCGGGACTGCTAAAGAGATCGCCCGGTTGCAACAGCGCCCCGCGCGGGGCATAAAGCTGCCGGACTTCGGCTGTTTTGGTCAGGATTGGCGCGATGACGGTGAACAGATAGGCGTGAAAGGGACTGACTTTGATGCCGTTGCGGGCGGCTTCAATGGCCGGTTCCAGTATGATTTCCATAGGCAGCGTGCAAAGGTCGTTGTGAATGGCAAACAGGCCCGGGATAACACCAGGGGTTGCCGTTGCACCTGCGCCAATATGAAATTCCTGACTGTCCGGGCCAAAATCGGCCTTTATGGCGTGAAAATCCAGTTCCGCCGTCGCGCGTTTTTGCAAAGGGGTTCGGGCAAAAAAATCATAAAGGATGGTCTGTCGGCTGTCAGCATTGAAGGCCATCAGGAAGCCGCCGCCGCCCGGGGAGGAAAGCACGCTTTCGGGTATGGCCGAGGCCATCATTCCGGCCAGTATGGCATCAAAAGCATTGCCGCCTTCGCGCAGGGCCCGTGCACAGGCCCGGGCTGTCACTTCATGTCCTGCTGCGACAACGCCTTTCATGAGCGACTCTTTTCTTTCCCGATGCGCGGCGCGTTGATTCTGTTTATGAGTTCACGGCCTAGTTAATCACCCGGCCATCATCTTCGGGGGTGTTGACTCCGGCGGCCTGCCACAGCAACCAGGTCTTGTTTTCCTCGGATTGCATGGCCTGGGCAACAGCGCCAACATCGAAATTGTCGAGGCGGCTTTTCATTTCCAGCAACATCAGTTCCGCGCCTGTTGCGCCGCCCGGATAAACGCAACCCGAGGCATTGTCGCGCCCCCAGAGAATCCAGACATGGGCCGGGGCCTCTTCCTTGACGCCTGCCGTCGCCTCAAGGGTCACCTTGACGATATCGCTCCAGTTTACCCGCTCCTCGCTGCCGTCAGGGCGTTTGCAGGCGGCTCCATTGTCATCAAATTCAACGATATAGTCTTTTTCATTGTGGCTCATTGTCTTCCCCTTCCGCAGACAGTCTTGCCCGAAGAGGCAAGGAACTGAATGTCTGATATAATTTCAGGCTGTCCTGTTGCCATAAGGCTATCAGGCGCTTTTGTCGATTTTGGCCCCCGGTTCGGCGACGCTCTCTGTCTGTTCCGGCTGTTTTTCATCCGACGATGCCGCAGACGGATCCTGCCCGGGCTGGTTGTTTTCCGGCAGGGTGAGCGGCGGTTCCCTGTCGGCGCTTTTTTGAGCGCCGCCCTTGGCGACGGCTACAACAGCCGGGCGCAAAACCCGGTCAGCCATGACATAGCCCACCTGGTAGACTTCGCAAACCGTATTGTTGGGCAAATCACAATTTTCGACCTGTTGCACGGCCTGGTGCATGTTGGGATCGAATTTTTCGCCTTGCGGATCAATTTTTGTGACGCCGTGGCGCTCCAGCACCTTTTGCAGTTCGCGCTCGTTCATTTTCACCCCTTCCAGAAAACTGTTGAGGGCTTCGTCCTGCTCGGCGGCTTCGGCAGGTACAGCGTCAATAGCCCGCTGGAAATTGTCGCTTAGCGGCAAAATATCGCGTGCAAAGTTGCTGATGGCATATTTGGCCATATCGGCTTTTTCCCGCTCGGTGCGTTTGCGCAGATTGTCCATTTCGGCAGCCTGACGCAGATAGCGGTCTTTCAGATCGGCAATCTCGGTTTTCAGTTCTTCGAGAGGGTCGGGCAACAGTTCGCCATCTTCGCCAGTGGCCATTTCCGGCTCTTTCGCGTCACCGGTTGCGGGATCGGCAGGCGCATTCGCCATCTGCGTGGTTTCACTTTCAGGCATTTCGTCCGGTTTCTTCTCGTTGTTCATTAAGCTTGTGTGCTCCGTGATAATGAATTGCACAGGTTGTCGTGCTGGTAAGTAGGCAATCGATCGGGTGAAATCAAGTCAGCAATCGCCCCATAAGACGGGCGGTATAGTCGACAACGGGGATAATCCGTCCGTAGTTCAGCCGGGTTGGACCAATAACGCCCAGAACGCCCACCAGTTTCCGGTGTTCGTCCTGGAAAGGGGAGACAATAATCGAGGAGCCGGACAATGAAAATCTTTTGTTTTCCGAACCGATAAAGATACGCACACCCGATCCCTCTTCCGCCGATTGCAGGATTTCGATAAGGTCTTTTTTGCTCTCCATATCGTCAAAAAGCTGCTGGATACGGGCAAGATCTTCCTCGGCATCAAGATCGCGGATCAGATTGGAACGGCCGCGAACAATCAGGCTTTTGCTGTCCTCCTGACCGCCGGACCACACCGCAAGACCCGATTTGATCACCTTGGCGGTGAGCGCATCCAGTTCCGCACCGGCCGTTTTCAATTCGGCCAGCAGTTCCTTGCGAGCCTCTTCTATGGAACGCCCCTTGAGATGCGTGTTGAGGAAATTTCCGGCGCGGGTGAGGCTGGAGGGGGGCAGGCCTTCGGGAATGGTGACAACGCGGTTTTCCACTTCACCATCTTCGCCCACCAGAACCACAAGGGCCCTGTCCGGTTCAAGGGGGACAAATTCAATATGGCGCACCCCACCGACTTTCTTTTCGGTGAGCACCAGCCCGGCGCATTGCGATAGCCCCGAAAGCAGCTCGGAAGCTTCCGACAACACCTCCTCCACATGACGTTCACCGGCACTGTTGCCGGCATGGCCCATGTGTGCCATCTGCTTTTTGATCCGGTTGCGCTCGCTGCCGGAGAGATTGCCAACTTCAAGGAGGCCATCCACAAACATGCGCAGGCCGGTTTGTGTCGGCATGCGCCCTGCCGAGGTGTGCGGGGCATAGATCAGCCCCCGTTCCTCAAGATCGGTCATGACATTGCGCACCGAGGCCGGTGACAGCTTCATGGGCAGCGCCTTTGATACAAGGCGCGAGCCGACAGGCTCACCCGTTTCCAGGTAGGCTTCCACGACCTGACGGAATATCTCCCGCGATCTTTCGTCTATATCTTCAAGCGGTTTGATAGGGGGCCTCACCGTTT
>JALXEI010000212.1 GCA_027069645.1 Hyphomicrobiales bacterium | reverse complement strand
ATGTGGTCGGCGTCAATACATCGATCGTCAGCCCTTCCGGAGGAAATGTCGGTATTGCCTTTGCTGTTCCGGCGCCCCTGGTTCAAAGAGTCGTCGCCCAGTTGAAGAAAAACGGTTCGGTCGCACGCGGCTGGCTGGGTGTGCAGATCCAGAGCGTCAGCGAGGATATGGCTGCCAGTCTCGGTCTCGATGAGGCAAGCGGCGCAATCGTTGGAAAACTGACCCGGAACGCACCGGCCGAGAAATCCGGTATGCAGGTCGGGGATCTGATCCTTGAAGTTGATGGCAAAAAGGTCAAGGACAGTCGGGACCTGGCGCGCAAGATTGCGGCCCTGGCGCCAAATACCCGAACAGACCTGACCATTTTCCGGGATGGTCGCGAGCAAAATGTTTCTGTCAAACTTGGCCGTTTCCCCGGTTCAAAAAGTCTTGCTTCCCTGTCTCGTGGAAAGGGGGGCGCCAAAGAACTGACAAACCTCGGTCTTTCACTGGCTCCTGCAAGTGATTGTGGCAAGGGAAGCAAGGAAGGGGTCTGCGTGACGGATATCGATTTGAAATCAATCGCCGCTGAAAAGGGACTTCGGCGGGGTGACATCATTCTTGATGTCAACGGTCATCCCGTTTCAACGCCGGATGATGTTGTCAATGCTGTCAAAAGCGCAAAGGCCAAGGGGCGGCGTGCCGTGCTGATACACTTCCGTTCCAGAAAACGTGAAGCCTTTGTCGGTCTGCCGATAAACGGTCGTGGCTGACATTGACCGGCAACCGGAGTTGCACCTGTTTCGGCAGGTGCGACTCCTGTTTATGAGTTTATGACCTGGCCCGCCGGTTGAGCTGTTTCGTTCTGCTGTGATGTCAAACGAGGGGAGATAGCTGTAACATGCGTGTACTTCTTGTCGAGGATGATCATGAAGCCGCTCGTTATCTGGAAAAAGCGCTCGGCGAGGCCGGGCACGTTGTCGTTATTGCCGATAATGGCGAAGAGGGGCTGAAACAGGCGCGTAGCAGGGACTACGATGTTCTTATTGTCGATCGCATGCTGCCGCGTCTTGACGGTCTTTCATTGATCGAGGCGATTCGCGAGGAAAGGATCTCTGTCCCGGTACTTATCCTGAGTGCCCTTGGTGAAGTTGATGATCGCGTTAAGGGACTGAAGGCCGGTGGCGATGATTACCTTACCAAACCCTATGCCTTCACCGAATTGCTGGCCCGGGTCGAGGCCCTGCATCGTCGCGACGGCTTCGAGCAGGGGCAGACCAGCTATCAGGTCGGGGATCTGGTTCTGGATCGTCTGTCTCGCAAGGTTGTGAGGAACGATGAAAATATTCAACTGCAACCCCGGGAATTTCGCTTGCTGGAATATCTCATGCGTCATGCCGGGCAGGTGGTGACCCGAACCATGCTGCTGGAAAATGTCTGGCACTATCATTTTGATCCGCAAACCAATGTCATAGACGTACATATTTCGCGCTTGCGGGCCAAGATCGACAAGAATTTTGATACATCACTTCTGAAGACAGTACGTGGTGCCGGATATATGATCTGTGACCACTCAGCTTAAGCTTCTCAAGAGCAAGACTTTCAGACTCCTGCTGGTATTTGCCGTGCTGTTTGCCGGTGCAGCGGCGCTTGTCATTGTTTATATCGGCTGGAATTCCAATCGTCTGCTGGAGGGACGGCTGAAGGAAACCATTCTCGCTGAAACGCTTGGCCTTGCAGAGCAATACCGTTCCGGAGGTGTCTCCAGGCTGGCAAAGACAATAAACCGGCGGATTATCACGCCCGGCAACAGCATTTATCTGGTCACGGATATCAATGGAGGCTGGATCGCCGGAAATGTCAAGGCCCTGACAAGGGATTTATGGAATCGTCAGGGGCGGGTCGAATTTGCCTATCAGCGCAGGGGACCGAAGGGGCGTGAAACACGTCATGCTGTGGCGCGCATCTATCGTCTGGCGCGCGGTTATCGATTGATGGTTGGTCGCGATGTGGAAGATCAGCGCCAGTTTACCAAAATTGTTCGCAACGCCGTTCTTTCGGGGTTGTTTTTCATGGTCCTGGTGGGACTTGCGGGCGGCTGGCTGGTCAGTCGCGATCTGTTAAGGCGCATTGACGAGGTGACACGTACCAGCCGCAGCATTATGGCAGGCGATATGAGTGAGCGTGTTCCTGTCGATGGTTCCGGGGATGAGCTCGACAGGCTCGCTGTCAGCCTCAATGCCATGCTGGAGCGGATGGAACATCTCATGAATGGCTTGCGGGAGGTTTCCGATAACATCGCTCATGATCTCAAGACGCCGCTTAGCAGGATGCGAAATCGTGTGGAAACCGCCTTGCGCGAGAACGAGGCCGGTGATTATCGCGAGGTGTTGGAAAAAACCATTGAGGAAAGTGACGAGTTGATCCGCACTTTCAATGCGCTGTTGTCGATTGCACGGATTGAGGCCGGGGGCCGTAGCAATAATTTTGCCCGCAATGATCTTCAGGAAATCATTCGCGATGTTGCCGAGCTATACGAACCGGTGGCGGAAGAAAACAATATGAAACTGGAAACTGTTTCAAATCCTGCTCTTTATGCCGATATTGATCGGCAACTTTTGGGGCAGGCCGTCGCAAATCTGGTCGATAATGCGATAAAATACGGTGCGACTGCCATGTCGAAGGACCATGCCGGAGGCCTTAAAGGGCGTATTCGCCTGGAAGCCGGACGAATGAAGAAAGAGCTCGGGAAGGGCAGGGAAGACGGTATCTTTATAGCCGTAGCCGACAATGGTTGCGGAATCCCCGAAGATGAAATTGCCAATGCCATGAAGCGTTTTGGCCGTCTTGAAAAAAGTCGCTCAAAACCGGGAACGGGACTGGGATTGTCGCTTGTTGCAGCCGTGGCCAAACTTCATGACGGCGAACTGATCCTTGAGGATAACAGACCCGGCCTCATGGCCAGGATCATCATACCTCGCCGCGCCGGAAATGACCGGTTTTCCGGTCTGCCCGCAAAATCATGAGTTCAGGATCGGTCTTTTGCCATGACATCGGCGTGTGCTGCACGTATGGCTCCTGTCAGGAGAAGAACAAGCAATGCCGATCCAAGACCGGCGCAAATATTGTCCAGCCCGATTTGCCAGAAGGGTGCTGAAGCCAGCAGGAAGAAAACGGACATAAAATCAATTGAACGCATGATACCCCCCGTTTTAAAGAACCATATCCGATAGCTGTTTTATCCGGATGGCGTGATTCTGGCAACAAGAGAGGGGACGAGTTGCCAGTTGATTGTGGATATTCCCGCCTTTCCGGTTGCCATCCATTTACGGCCAGTCGCGCTATATTGTTGCCACAGCCTTGTGCGACAAACGGCTCGGAAGGAGGGCTGTCACTGTGGCAGTCAGTTTCAACCGACAATCGGCGACTTATCAAATGTTTAATTGGTCCCGGGGTGATCTCTCTGGTAAAATTCAGCGAATCATCAATGACGAAGAGCGATCCAGCAAGGAGGCTGACATGACAGAAAGCCATAATGATACAGATCTGAAAATAACGGTTATTCAACTTGTAAAATCGAGTATTACACAGGCTCAAAAGTCACATCACGCCTATATTGAAATGAGCGAAAAAATGCTCGCCAGTGCTGTTGTGCAGGGCGATGCGGATTTCAATCGCAAGGCTCTGGAGCTCGCCAGACATGATGCTGCTGACAATTTTTTGCACGCTTTGAAAATGCTTGAAGTCGAAAACGATACCGAGGCCCTCAGAATGCATGAAGAGCATACAGAGCGTCAGAAAGAAAAAAGGGCGCGACGTGTGGCCGAGCTTCAGGAAATGGCCAGGAATGCTGCGGAACAGAAAAATAAACCGAATACGGGCGAGAGCGACAGTCCCGAAGCCGCGGGCGAAGTATCATTGCCGGTTTCGGCTGACTTCTCGAATGACAACCCTCCTCACAATGAGGAACAAACAGAATCAACTTCTTCACAAACATCTGTCACCGCGACTGCTGCGGTTGCAACCGCCGGTCTTGCCGGGGTGGCTATGGCCGATTCGGGAGAGAAGGCTTCGGAAACGGGCACTCGCGATTCGGTCGAGGCCGAAATCGAAACGCTGGCAGCCAAAATACATGATGCCGGCAAGGATGCTGCTCCTGATGACAGGCCAGCCGATCTGGATGACAAAATTGCCAGCCTTGACCTTGATGAAGATGATGAGGTGGAAATTAATCCGGCTGTTCCGGCTGAAGAGACGCTTGTATCTGTAGAGCAAGAGGGAGAACTTTCTGTTCCCGCCGTTGCGGAAGCGCCGCAGACGGCAGAGGTTGAGGAAGTTGCTCCGACTGCCACAGTTTCTGAGGAACCTGTCGCTGTCGAAGTGGAGGAGGCATCGTCTGCCCCCGTCGTCGCGGAAACGCCGCAGACCGTAGAAGTTGAGGAAGCCGCTCCGACTGCCACAGTTTCTGAGGAACCCGTCGCTGTCGAGGTGGAGGAGGCATCGTCTGCCCCCGTCGTCGCGGAAACGCCGCAGACGGCAGAAGTTGAGGAAGTCGCTCCGGCTGCCGCAGTTTCTGAGGAACCCGTCGCTGTCGAAGTGGAGGAGGCATCGTCCGCCCCTGCCGTCGCGGAAACGCCGCAGACTGTAGAAGTTGAGGAAGTCGCTCCGGCTGCCGCGGTCGTTGAGGAGCCCGTCGCTGTTGAAGTGGTGGAAGAATTGTCGGCCCCCTC